>DLAA01000003.1:0-2799 GCA_002493835.1 Lachnospiraceae bacterium UBA7060
ATCTCATAAAGGTCAGCGGCCATAGCATCCGCCGCATATTCCGCCAATGTTTTTGTCGTCCCTGTTGCGGAAAAATACGCCACTAAAATCTTTGTGTTACTTTCAGGCTCTGCATCAGCCTGTTCATCCTCCTCTTCTTCGGATGGTGGAACAGATGAGTCCGCCTGCTCCTCATCCTGCGCCTCGTCCGTCTGGAGAACAGACGGTTCTGCTGTACTATCTGCACTATCTGTGCCATTGCTTTGGCTCCCGCATGCAGTCAAAGCAAAAAGCAAAGAGCAAATGCAGACCATTGATAATATTCTTTTCATTTGAAAATCTCCTTATCTCACTATTACTGGTATTGACAGACTGTCCATAAGCACGGATTTTTATGGTTTCACGACTATCTTAGCAACCGGGTCCGTCTTTGATGTAAGCCGCTCAAATGCGTATTGAAGGTCATCCAGTTTCATTACATCTGTCACATATTTATCTGCGTCAAGCATACCGCTTGCGATCAGGTCTATCGTTTCTTCAAACTCTTTTCTTGTACAGGATACGCTCCCGATAAATTTGATCTCATGAAGGACGATCTTGTTGAGTGACATTTTGATCGCAGGATCGATGGAATTACCTACCGTTACGATCGTTCCACCCGGTCTTACGGCATCGATCGCAGCCGCATACGCCGATCGCCGATACATCGATCTCCATCGCAAAACTTTTGCTTTTCATTTCGTATATTTATTGTCCGAAGTAACTCTTTATTTCTTCCATACGTTCCATCTGTGCCACCTTGAACGGGCATCTGTGATCGCAATGCCCGCAGTGGATGCAGTCAGACGCCTTTTTCTCCAGCGTCAGATAATGATCCCCCGCCATAGGGTCGCCCTGCAATGCCAGGTCGTAATATTTATTGATCAGACCGATATCAAGTCCTGCCGGACATGGGTGGCAATGTTTACAATATACGCATTTTCCCATAGACTCGTCCGGCGTCATGGCGCTGATGGCCGAGTAGTCCCGCTCCTTGTCCGTCCTGTCAAAGTAGGTCAGTATCTCTTTTAACTCTGCCACATTTCCGGGGCCGCCAAGAACCGTCACGACGCCCGGCTTATCCAGCGCGTACTGGATACACTGCGCCGTTGTCAATGCCTGATGGAATGGGGACTTTTTCGCATCAAGAAGCTGCCCGGCATTAAAAGGCTTCATGACCGAAATTCCGACGCCTTCCTTCTCACAGCGGCGGTAGAGTCTCTGTCTTTCCCCATCGCTTCCAATCGCATAATCCCCCTGTCCATAGTCATACATAGGGTTGATGGAAAACATCATCATATCAAGGATATTTTTATCCAACACCTTATCTGCCAGCGCCGGCGCATGGGTAGAAAGACCGATATGCTTTACAACCCCTTGCAATTTCATATCCATAAGATAAGCGAGCACTCCGCCTTTTTCATAAGCATTCAGGTCGGCCTCTTCATCCAGGCAGTGGATAAACCCGAAATCAATATAATCAGTCTTCAGATTCTCAAGCTGCCAGTCAATGGATCTTTTCACCTTATCCAGGTTCGTTGTCCAGCCATATGCGCCTGTTGTATAATCCGCCCCAAAATGCACCTGCAGCATGGCTTTTTTTCTGCAACCGTAAAGAGCTTTGCCATATGCCGGAAAAACAGCCGCATGTCCCGCGGCCAGATCAAAATAGTTGATCCCTTCATCCAAAGCAAACTGTACAGTCTCGATGATGTCTTTTTCGGGGCGTTCCCCGATCACAGAAGCCCCCATGCCAATGATACTGATCTGTTCCTCACCATGTGGTAGCTTACGATATTCCATAGCATCTGCCGCCTTTCCTCAAAATTCCTATGCCATCGCTTTATTCAGGACTGCCCTCACATCTTCTTTGGAAAGCACTTTGTAGCCGCCTTCCATGATCAGCGTGCCATTTACAATATCCTCGATCATATCCGGCGTCACGCCAACCTCTGAAAGATTCATTGCAAGCCCAAGCTCCTTCATCCATGCTTCCATCGCATCCAGACCTTCTTTGGCCATCTGAATGTCCGTTTTCCCTTCCGCCTGTATACCCCATACATTGACTGCAAAGCGGGCGAATTTCTTCACGCCATAAGGCATGATAAATCTATAATACGGCATAGAGACTGCCGACAACGTCATACCGTGCGTTGCATTGCTGCACGCCCCGACAGACTGCCCCAGCATATGCACCATCCAGTCTGTGCTCTTTCCTCTGGAAACAAGCGTGTTTAATCCCCAGGTGGCCGCCCACATGATATTGCTCCTGGCTTCATAGTTTTCCATATCCTTTAGTGCGATACGGCTGGAATAGACCACGCTTTTCATCAGACCTTCACTGATATAATCACTGGTATTGTCGTCCTCACCGGAAAAATACTGCTCACAGATATGGTTGAAAATATCATAAATTCCAGCGGTCATCTGGTATTTCGGAAGACTCATCGTGTACCTTGGATTCAGAATGGAAAACTTCGGCATGATGTTTTCATCCGCAAACACATGCCCGATCTTCAATTTCTTTTCCGGATAAGTAATGACCGCCCCCGCATTCATCTCAGAACCGGTACCTGCCATGGTAAGTACGGCACCCACAGGAACGATCTCGCAGTCCTGCTCTTCAAACCTGGCATAATATTTCTCCCACGGGTCATCCTTGCAATGGACGGAAACGGACAGCGCCTTCGCATAATCCACAACAGAACCGCCACCTACCGCCAGAATAAAATCTACCTTATTTTGTCTTGCCGCTTCTACACCCTCATATAATTTATGGAT
>DLAA01000003.1:3020-4346 GCA_002493835.1 Lachnospiraceae bacterium UBA7060
GCATCCTCACCAAAATATAATTTTGTCGGGTTACAATATGAAAAATTCCCTAACATGTCTTATATCCTCCTTATTGCTATGAATCACATTTTTTATTCTTTCTTTGGAATCAGTTTCAAAAGACATCTGTCTACCATGTCATAAATGCTTGGTTCATTCAATTTGACACCCGCTAACTCCATAGCCTCCATTTGCTTTTCTGTATGTTTTGTAAAAGGAAACACGCCAAATAAAAATGCTGAAAATGTTTCATAAAATTCCTCACAATCCAAGTCGCCCGCATCAGGCTTATAAGCTTTCAAAATTCCGCTCATTGCTTTCACTGACCTTTGGAATAATTTTTTAAATTCAGCCAGACGCTCCACACGGCTGTTCTGCTCAATTTCAAAAAGATTCATATTGAGAATGCGCAAAAGTGTTTCCTTATCTTCCAGAGTATGAGCCATCTGTGCAGAAAGCTCTTTCCGATCCAAGGCTTTTGCAGATATGATCAGCTTTTCAAGTTCCCCACACCATTCTTCGTATTCTCTGGTGAGCAGTCCCAGTAAAATTTCTTCCTTCGTTTCAAAGTAGTTGTAAATTGCAGGTCTTGTAAAGCTGATCTCTGTGCTGATCTCCTTGATCGTTACCCCATAAAAACCTTGCGTCCTGTAAATCTTTTCACAGGCATCCAAGATTTCATTTTTTCGTTTTTCTGTAAGTTCCGGCGATCCTTTCGGCACTGTATCCCTCCTCTCTTTTTATTCTGACATTGTGTAATTATACTATCACTATTTTTACACAGTGTCAATATACTTTTTAAAATTTTTGCAGATTCTATTTCCAGATTAGGAGAACATTTCAGAAAATTGTTGCACCCTCAATTTCTATCACCACATGCTTTAACCATGGCAAGCTCATTGAATCCAGCACGACTGATCGAAGATTTCTTTTAACGATTACTGCTATCGTTAAAAAGAGATGCAAAATCAGAAAACGGAGCAACTCACACAGCCGGAAAAAGGCTCAAAAAGCAAAAAACCGCATACGAATCCAGGTCATTCTGCTCGGCCGTTGCGCGCGTGGTACGGTCATTGTAATTCAGATCCTCATTCGTGTAAGGCTGCTCCGGCACAATTTCATAAATATCGGCGCCCTGCATCTCTGCCAGCGTTTCCGCAACCGCTTTGGTATTACCCGTTGCAGAAAAATAAACGACCAGAGCCTTTGCTCCTGCTCCTTCCGTTTCCTCCGGTGACGATCCACCGGGTTCTTCTGCCTTCCAGTATCACAATCTTCATTTTCCTGTACCTCCGTCCTATAATCATACGCCCAACAGTTTTTTTA
>DLAA01000003.1:4740-33295 GCA_002493835.1 Lachnospiraceae bacterium UBA7060
AAAAAGGAGAAGATAAAATCCTGCTTATCCTGCACCGTCATCTCCCGATCACATCACCGGTTTTCAAATATTCATAGGTCGGGAATTTCATCTACCACAACGCATTCCATCACAAGTGGCGATTTTTGAATGATCGGTGGCCCCGCCTCTCCAATCTCATATCCGAACAGATTACTTTTATCTGTTTTCGCTCCACTGACAGAGCCGGAATAATCCGCCTGCGGCAAAATGCCCTCGTCCACAATATTGATGGAAAGAGTTTTATTTTCCCTGATAATGCCATTGATGAAATGCGGCGCTGCAAGACTTACCAGAACCCGGTCATGGCCAATGATGCCAACGTGCGCCACCAGCGTCCATGTAGGCTTATCCCCGTTCATGCTCCGATGACGTTCAAAAGAGGGGCCGAACTGGACAAGGGAAGGGGGCAAAACAGCCACAGCGGGGTCAGATTTATGACCACTGTGGCTGTTCACATCCGCTGTTCCCATGCTGCCCGACCCAGCTCCAAAAGCAAACAAGGGATTCCAGCAACACTCGATGTGCCGGAACCCCTCGTTTTCAGCGGTTTTCTCAGATATTCTGTTCATTCCATTTGTATCAATTAAGCGGTTTACATTTCGGTATAGTGCTGGCAGTTCGTATAGTGCTGTAATTTTTATGGACTCTTGTCCTACAGTCTGTTTCACGCTCATGAAAGAGATATTTCCAGCATTTCTTCCACAAGACGCAATCCTGTCCTGGCTGATATTTTCGGACGGTTGGGATACATGGAACGACAAGGCAGCGGATTTAAGAAGATCACAGAAGCCTATCATGCCGCCCACAATTACCGCGTGGAGCTGGAGCCAAAGTTCTGTTCGGATGCCGCCTCGTTCCAAGTTACGCTATATAGCTTGAATTATGGTATATCTGAGAATGTGTTAATTGAACCGGAAAAGGTTTATAACTCCATAAGCTCGCAAGAATCTGTTCCGAAGTGAGAAGCACGCCCGGATTCTCCATAAAAAAGCACAACAGCCTGTACTCACCCGATGTCTGCTTCCTCAATTCTCAAGTCTTTGTTCCACTTTCCCCTTGCGGAGTATTCCCCAAAAACCGCTTCCCGACTCACTGCTGCGCCTGATCCCCGCATAGATTGTTCCGGAAATATTATGCCATACTGAGAAAATCGCTCCCGGCAGTGTGGCAAGAGGATTGGCAGCAAAATTGGCTGTTGCCAGGGAAATAGCCAGGCCGCTGTTCTGCATACCCACCTCAATGCCGATGGCAGTGACCTTTTTCTCTTCCAATTTGAAAAGTTTTGCCGCACCTGTTCCCAGGCAAAGTCCAACGACATTGTGAATAGCCACTACCACCATCACAAGGGCGCCGCAGGACATAATTTTCTCCGCATTGCTTCCTACAATCCCGGAAATGATCATCACAATAGCTGCCACCGATATGAGCGGCAGCAAATCTCTGACCGCATCAATCTGTTTCGGGAAAACCCGATAAATCAAAATTCCCAAAAGCACCGGCACCAGCACCACCTTAACCACAGACATCATCATAGTGAGTAAAGACACCTCCACCCAGGAACCGGCCAGCAGATAAACCAGCACCGGTGTGCAAATGGGCGCAAGGATGGTCGAGACAATAGTCATCCCCACAGAAAGAGGCACGTCGCCCCCTGCCACATAGGTAATCACATTGCTGGCCGTGCCGCCGGGACAGCATCCCACCAGAATCACACCCAGCGCCAAATCCGCAGGCAGCCCAAAAAGCTTTGCCAGCGCAAAGGCTGTCAGCGGCATCACCGTATACTGTAAAACAAATCCGATGCACAGATCTTTCGGTCTGGTAAACACCACCCGAAAATCCTCCGTCTTTATGGTAAGTCCCATCCCAAACATGGCCGTCCCAAGAAACAAAGTCGTATAACTGGTCGCCCAGGAAAAACCATCCGGAAAACAGAAGGCAATCACCGAAAAAATAATAATCAGTACTGCTATATTTGACGACATAAAATTACATACTTTTTTTATCCTATCCATCCCGATCTCCTGTTCGTTTCAGTCAACAGTTTCAAGTTTTCCATGTTTTTCATACCGCGCTATGGACGTGATTTTGTTCCGGTCATCCACAAAAACTACTTTGGGTGGATTCTCTTTTACCTCCTCCGGCATCATCTGCGCATAGCACATAATAATCACTTTATCGCCCGTAGAAACCATGCGGGCCGCCGCACCGTTTAAACAGATAATCCCGCTTCCGGCCTCCCCCGCAATAACGTAAGTCTCAAATCTGGCCCCATTGTCCACATCAGCGATCTGCACCTTTTCATACTCATAAATTCCAGCCGCTTCCATCAGACTCTCATCAATCGTGATGCTGCCCACATAATTCAGTTCCGCCTGAGTCACCGTGGCACGGTGAATTTTGCTCTTCAACATTTCCAAAATCATAATAACCTCCATTCCGGCGTTATCCATCAAAACAATATACAGCCCGTTACACTTCCATGATAAAATTGTCAATCAGTCGCGTCGTTCCGATATAAACTGCCATCGCTGTGAGTACTCTGCCCTCCGCCCTGACAAGCGGCTCTATGGTATCTGCATCTACCATCTCCACGTAATCCATTTTTGCAAGCGGCTCCGCCTCTATCATCTGCCTCATAGCTTTCAAAATTGTTTCTGCATCCCGTTCACCGTCTTGCATCATCTCCTCGCCGAGAAAAACTGCCTTGGAGAGCACAAGCGCCGCCTTCCGCTCCTCCTCATTTAAGTATGTATTTCTGGAGCTCTTGGCAAGACCGTCCTCCTCCCGGACAATGGGGCACGCCACAATCTGAATATCCATATTCAGATCTCGGACCATCCGCCGGATCACTGCCAGCTGCTGGGCGTCCTTCTGCCCAAAATAAGCCCGGTCCGGCATCACAATGTGGAACAGCTTGCAAACCACCGTGCACACGCCTCTGAAATGGGTGGGCCTTGTCTTGCCGCATAACCCTTCGCTGACCTTCTGCATTTCCACATAAGTAGAAAAGTCCGGCGCATACATTTCCTCCACTTCCGGGTGGAAAATCAGAGCCGCTCCCGCCTCCTCGCACAGCTTTTTATCCGCCTCTATGTCTCTTGGATAAGTGGCCAGGTCTTCATTGACCCCAAACTGAATCGGATTCACAAAATCGCTGACCACCACCCTGTCATTCTCAGCCGCTGCCCTGACGATCAGACTCTTATGACCCTCGTGAAGAAAACCCATCGTCGGCACCAATCCTACAGAAAGCCCCTGCTTTCTCCACTCCTTAACCTTTCTTCTCACCTCGTCAATTTTCCCTGTAATCTCCATAATATCCTCCTCTTTTCCTTCTCACTCTCCGCCTTCTGACTCTGCTGATGCGCGCAAAAAGTCCGGGCAGAGTCTGCCCGGACATACATAAAAACCCTCATCAGAAAATGTGCTGCCCACTCTGTCGGTACAGCCATTTGTCATTAAGAAGTTATGATTCTCCCCCTAACAGGGACATTCGCTTGCGCTTGTATATGCCGGTACAGTTCCTCAAGATACTGTCCGCTAAAATAATAGCACACGCATATGCAAACCGCAAGACGTTTTATTCTTTTATAAATGCCGTATCTTTCTCTGAAAAACCAGCTTCGTCAGACACATATCGGTCAACTTTCATGTGCAAGTCATACTTCTCCCGAAGCTCAATGATTTTTGCCATCATGGGAGAGGCATGGTGCACATCGATGGACTTCTGATCCTTCCAGCTGTCAATTAAAAGCACGGTCTCCTCATCTTCCATCGGAAAAAAGTATTCGTACCTGAGATTCCCCTCCTCCGCACGGATGTCGCTGACCACGCCGCTTGCGGTCATTTCCTCCGCAAATTTTCTGGCATTTCCATTCTCACCACTGTAAAAAATATTTACCGTTATAGCCATCTGCTTCCCTCCGTTTCCTGATCGTCTGCTCCCCAGATTTTTGTTCTCATTATAAACAAACCGTCAATCTATGTCAAACGTCTGTAAGCCCGTTTGCAAGCAGCCGGTCTGCGTAAATAGCGATTGCCAGAGAAACTACGCCTGCAAACAGAATCACTGCTGCCTCACGGCCCGCGCAAATTTCAAACAGCACACCATACAGGGCATTCCCCAGCGGCTGCGCGCACATGGAAATCGTAATAACCACGGCAATCACCTTTCCGATCAGCTGGGGCGGCGTCACTGTCTGGAAAAAAGCCATCATTTGCACCGTAAAAATAGTAGAAAAAACCATAATGGCAAAACAGCACACCGTTATCACCACATAATCGATCATACCAGATGTAAAAAACACCAGCGCCACGGCAATGGGAAACAGGCAGACCGCAGGGGCCATCAGCAGACGCCCGGATTTTTGCAGCGGCAGTCTCTTTGCAAAAATTCCGGCACAGATCCCGCCTGCCAAACCGCCTGCTGCCAAAATGCCCGCCGCATAGCCGTACAGTCTATTCGCCTGTGCCCCATCGAAAGGCAGCACCTCCGTCACCAAATAGGGCAGCCCCACATTGATGACAGACGATAAGAACAGATTAATGCCGCTGACAAGCCAAACTGCCTTTCCAATAATGGGTTTTTCCCTCCAGATAAAGCACACGCTCTCCGCCAGATCATCCTTTGCCGTCCGCAAAATACCGCCGCCCGATTCCTGTCTCACAAACGGGATATGGATAAAAAGTTCCATTACCGCGGACAAAAAAAAGCATCCCGTGCAAACCCACAGTACAGGTTCCAGCCCATAATTACTGTACATGATTCCACCGAGGACAGGCCCCAGCAGGGAAGCAAAGGAACTGATTGTATTGATGACGGAGTTTGCCTCCATAAAGCGCTCCTGAACCACAAGAGCCGGTATACTCGCCTGCACCGAAGGCTGATACGCCCCGGCAATTCCATATAAAAGCATCAATGTCGCTGTCATCAGCGGGACAATCTGTACGCCCTCTCCCCTCAGCAACGAGAACGCCGCCACAACCGCCGCTGTGAAAAAATCCAAAATCACCATAATGTTGCGCTTATTGACCCGGTCCGCGACAATCCCGCCCACAGGCGAAAGCAGAATCGCCGGGATCAAGGCGCAGGCCGTGACTGTTCCGTAAAGCGCGGAAGAGCCCGTCTGGTTCAGCAAATATAAAGGCAGGGCAAACCTCACCACCGCATTGCCAAACAGCGAAATGATCTGGCCAATCACTACCAATGTGAAATCTCTGGAAAACAGTTTCATAATCTAATCCTCCTTTTCATACCGTATGACGGTATGTATATGTTTAATAGAATACGCAGATACGCTGCAAAACAGTGAACCTATCTGCGCTCCCCTACTTGCTTTTCTGATAAATAGTGGACAACTCCTGCAGGCGCCCCAGCATCTCATCATCCACGATGTCCAGTCCAAACCCCCGCATCATCTGACGAAACACCATAAATTTCCGGTAGGATGTCTCCACGGAATCGTCAAATATCATGGGATTCATCCAGATATTAGCCGCCAGTATGATCAGCTCTGCCAACTCCGCCGGATACTCTGTCTGAATGGAACCATCCGCAATCCCCTGCTCGATAATCGGTCGGATATAATCCGGTGCCGCCGTATTCACCGTCTCGCTGAACACGCTGAACAATAGTCTTGGATTGGTACTCAGGTTAGGCGCCACCTTAAATATCTCATCCTGAACGGGTCTGGCGATGGACTCCTTAAAAATAGCCTTTAGTTTTTCCTGTCCGGTGAGATCCATGCGGTCACGGATCACTGCCAGCATCCGATTCGATTCCTCTGTCATTTTGTCCGTGACAGCAACCAATATATCTTCCTTGGACTTAAAATGATGATAGATCGCGCCCTTGCTCAGTCCGCCCAAATTGGCGATGATATCCTGAATCGAAGTGCGCTCATAACCCTTCTCCATAAAGAGACGGGACGCCACGTCCAATATTAAATTGACAGTCTCCTCCGGGTGTTTGTTTCTCGCCATTTCCACTTTTCCTTTCCCAAACATACCAAAGGTATGTTTTTACTTTATCATACCGTTAGTATGTTTGCAAGTCTTTTCTTTCCATCTCCACAATATATTCCGGCGTCCCCTCTTCCAGCCGCCTTGCCCCTGTAGCCGCAAATCCATGTTTTTCGTAGAAACGTCTGGCATCCTCATTTTTTTCGAGCACCCACAGACGCCTGCAATTCTCCTGCTGGACAGCAAACTCAATCAATTCTCCCCCGATACCGCAATTCTCAAAAAAAGAATCTACATACAATTCAGCAATTCTGTCTTCCTCCACGTGTAACACACCCTTGACAAAATCATCCTCATAGACAAAGACACCCTCCAGCCGGATCGGATTTTCTATATATTCTTTTGCCAGAGGATAGACCTGTATTTCCCCGAAAGACACTTTATCATTGTGAAATATTTTTCTGTAATTCATTCGTTTCGTAAACACCAATATTTCCGCAATTCTTGAAGCATCTCCAACCGTTGCACGACGTATCATTTCCCTAGATACCTTCTTTCTATCCGTTGACCTTACGTCTCTTATACTCCTGCACACGCCGCTCCAGCTTCCGTATCGCCGCTTCTATCACCTACACAGTTATAAAAAACGCAGTTCTTTATATTTTATCACACCACGTCCTGTTTTCCAATGAAAAGATCAATGGGTCCGCACTCACAACTTAGCCGAAGCGTCATAATATAATTCCAAAACTTGCAGGAGCTTTCTATGCGCAGTTATCAAGTCACACCGAAAAACCTTTTCACGGAACTTCTGCTGCACAATCGTCCGGAGGCGGCGGCATGGATTATTGGAAACGAACAAAATCCTGATCTTAACGGCATGGTACAATTTTATCCCACTTCCTACGGTGGAGTACTGGTAGAGGCACAGCTTTTCGGACTTCCCGGCGTCGCACTTCCCGGTTCAAGCAATTTCTTCGCCATGCACATACACGAATCGGGAGACTGCAGCGATGATTTTGATCACACAGGTATGCACTACAATCCCCAAAATACGGAACATCCAAATCATGCTGGCGACATGCCTCCGCTTCTTTCCAACCAGGGATATGCTTTCAGTATCTTCTACGACAAGAGATTCACCATTCAGGAAATCGTTGGAAAAGCAGTTATCATCCATGAAAAACCTGATGATTTCACCTCTCAGCCTTCCGGAAACGCAGGCGCAAAAATAGGATGCGGTGAGATCAAACGAATCACCTGAATATCAACGGTGCCCTATAAATGAAGACAAAGAAACTAAAACAGAAGCGGAGGTGGAAATGCTCTGTATGTTTCCACCTCCGCCATAGGACAAAACATCAATCCGCTATTTCTTTCTTACCGGAAAACAGATATCCGTTCTCAACCATTCAGAAAAGAAAGTCTTTCAAATCTCTCGCCATACATAAAGATTCCGGCATGTCCACATATGGCCCGTAATTGGGGATGACCTCAAAGCCCAGTTTCTTGTATACCGCACAGGACTCCGCTAACAGCTCCCCTGTTTCCAGAATCATTCTCTTATACCCCAATTCTCCAGCCCATTCAATCAACAGGGAAACCAATTTACTTCCCACACCCCGTCCCTGATATTTTGGATGTACAAATACCCTCTTTAATTCTATATTCTCGTCGTCATATCGTCTTATAGCGCCGCCGCCAATCACCCTATCATCTTCATATACAACGATCGCCTCCCGTATTTCATCCAACTGGTTATATTTTTGGTATTTCTCACGTTTTATCTGTTTTCCGACACGCCTGTCAAGATCCCTGTCAAGAAGTCTGCAGTTTTCTATAAAATCCTTGTCTCTGCCATCCGTTCTTTTAAAATCCAATGTAAATACCTCCGTTTGCATCCGCATTCATTATAGCTCTTCTATAATGACCGGACATACCTTCAAGTCAACCTTACCGCCTGAATCTCTTTTCCGTCCGCCAGATTTTTGTAAATGCCATCCTTCATACCAGTTTCTATCCAGGTTTTGTTTGCTAAAAAAATCCGCACATGCTATGATAATTATATGAGCACCGTGTTGCAGGGTGGGTTGACCCGATATTCCTATGGAATGGAAGTGATGCCTATGAAAAATCGCTTCGATTTTAAGGATCTAATGACCTTTGGTCTATTCCTTTTGGCATTTCTTACATTCATTTTTACGTTTTGTAAGTAACGCTACATAGAAAAACCACCCCTAAACTTTGGCCAAGTAGCGGGGTGGTGTTTCTATCACACTATAAGGTCAACCCACCTTGTGGGCGGTTGCTCTTCTAAACTTAAGTATAATATCTCTGCTTAAAATGTCAAGAAATATTTCCAGTGTTAAAATGAAGCAATTCATAAGGAACATAGTATACCATTTACTAGGTTAAACTGCCTCGACGTTGACAAAACATTCCTGCTCCAGCTTAACCCCCGCAGTCAGCATATACTCCAAAACATCCGCATATTCCCTATCAGGATTGTCTTCTAATAGTTTCCCTATCCGAAAGCGGTCGTTCTCCGTCAGTGCCCTCCCGTACTTTTCATATCGCTTCAAGTGCTCCAAATCCATCTTATAGCGTTTAAAAGGAATCCCTGTCTTCCGACATAAATCCTCAAAAATCAAAAACCCTCCCACGTCGATATCTCCGAAATGATAATACTCTGCATCAGGAAGCGCTCGGTAAATTTCTGTCAGCAGCGCGCGCCTGACGCTGTTATGGTATCCTCCCAGATAAATCATAAGGCTCTTCGGTTCTTCCCATCGAAAAAAAGTAGTAAGGTTCTCAATCGTTATCACTTTACGGATCTGTGAAATATCCCGAAACGTAATTCTCTCGATATCTTCGCCGGAAATCCCTATACCCTGACGCAGTTCCCCGATCCGATATGTATGATTCCCTATGCCAAGTGAAACGTCTCCTTTGAAATACACATAATTGGGCGTATGATAAATTCCATATTCCGCAAGAATTTCATCCAATTCTTTTTCTCTGTGCTCCTCCCCAAACATGCGCATTGCTTTCGCAATTTTACCACCCAAGGATTCAAAAACCTTAGAATCGTGAAAGTGTTCTATGGAAAATTCCCGAATATAACAAATTCTGTTATTCTGCTCAATCTGGGCAATTCCCGTCAAAAGTAATTCTGTCTCCTCCAAATTAGAAAGATCGATAAACTCTTTCACTGACTGCGCATTCTGCAGGCGGTTATCCAGATAGGCAATCAGAGCTTGACAGATCGGCGTATGGAAACGCCTTTGCATTTCTGCAAGCAGTGCCCTGTTTCGCGCCACTTTTTCCGTCTTCGGCATTCTGGATACGTAAGCATAGACCTTCTCCAGCTCTTCCGTGCGCAGAACCACTTTGGAAATGATATGTCCCTCTTTTCCCTTTTTCCATACAATATTTATCATTCCCTGCCGTTCAAGCTCCCGCATAGAGGCATGAATTTCCTCATAAGCCAGAGAACTCTCATCAAAATAAATAGGGAGGGTATTTTTATTAAAAGGATATGAAATATGCACTGCCACTTTATTTGTTCCGGTAAACAGGGAACTGGCCTCATAGGAATCCAGCAGTTTGTCTATGATCCTTTTCTCATACCGCTCCATTATAATACCTCTCCACAAAGCTGACCTTTTCATCCGTCATTACTAACAGTGTTGCCTCCACGGAAGGACTGATATACTGAATCTTATCAGGCGGCGCTGCAATAATAATTTGAAGCGGCAGGCGCCTTAAGAACTCCAATACGCCGCCGATGCGCTCATCGTCCATATTGTTGAAAGCCTCGTCAAACATGATCAATCCAATCGCCTCACCGCCGATGTTGTTACCGTATAACTGCACGAAAGAAGCCGCCACCGTGACATAAAAGGGCGTCTGGGTCTCTCCGCCGCTCTTTTCTTCACATACCTTTGAATAATAAGAGTAGCTGCTATCGCTGTGTACGATTTTAATATCATAGTCCATATAAGTTCTATAATCTGTAAATTCATCCAATGCCTGTGCGCTGTTCTCATTGTCCAGCGCCAGTTTTTCAAACAGCTCGTCGATGACTTCCTTGTGCGTCTCATGAAACAATCCGCTGAAAATAGATTCCCCCTGCATGGCGTTGAAATCGTCCATAATCATTTCATAATACTGTCTGTATCGTTTGCTGGGCAGATAGAGAAATTCATACTTCTCATTGCTGAAAACGATATCTTTGAGGGCCTTGTTCAATTCTTTAAATTCGCTCTGCGCCTGCTTCATATTTTCCTGCAGCTTAGACAAAAACTGTTCTCTGAATTCCTCTTCCGCCGCCTGTCTGGCTGACTGTACCTTCTCCTCGTAGCTGAGCAGTTCTGATGTGCGGAGTCTCTCGTACACCTTAGCAAAATCAGGGTATCCCTCCATGCTGGGAGCCGCACCAAAATCATGTTCCGTCTTATAAGAAATCATGACATTAATCATGTTTGTCCGAGCCTGATCCGTAGTGGTAGCATTGGCTTTCTTTCTTCTGGCGAAGTTATCACGGAACTGCTCAAACGTTTTGTCCCTGGTCTGTTTCTCATAATCGCTGTTCCAGGAGGGCAGCCCATCTCCCGCTGATGCACCCAGCTGGGCAGCCATCGCCTGTTTTAAGGCTCGTTCAGACTGCAGGCTTTCCATCTCCTTCTTATAATCCTCTATCTTCTGTTCGTATCTGCCAGTATCCTGACTCCCTTTTCTCAACTGCATATCCAGTTCACTGATCAGATTCTCCAGTGTATCCAGCTGAATCCTCTTTTGAATCATGGTCGCGTTTTTCTCAAGTGTAGCGATATTTGTCTTACATTTGTCTATGCCTGTCCGTATAATCCTAATCCGGCTCAAAACGTCCAGCCTGTATTGAATGTCTATGTCTGCATCTACACTTAAAGGCCCCATCACATAGGTAAGCTCTCCAATCTGATTCTCCAGATTTGCAATTTCCTCTGATATCTCTTCCCGCTCTCTAATCGCCTGTTCCAGCTGTACTCTGACTGCATTTTGTCCAATGAAAGGTGTCTCAAAAATCGCCGGCTTAATTGCGCTCGCCACATGGTTTTGATATTTCATGCATTCCTTTGTGATAGAGATGGGATAATTTTTCAGCTCACTGTAATGTCTGCACATATAAACTTTTCCCAAAACCATATTGATAAACTGCCTGGCATATGGATTTTGGGAAGAGACCACCGACGCCAGCGTCCCTTCCGGCGCCTCACTGTACTTTTCCAGTTTTCTCGTATTGATCAGACCTACTCCGTAAGCTTTTCTCGCCTTTCGCAGTTTATCATAAATACCCAGTGCAATGTCAAAGCTTTCAGGCTCTACCAATATGTAAAAACGCTGGGTATTTAAATAGCCCTCCACCGCATTTCTCCACTGCTCATCTGTAATTTCCAGAAGTTCACAGAGAATCCTCGGTTCCGGACTCCGTCCGATTCTGATAAACTCTTCCTGAATTGCCTGTTTGACCCTGACCACATCTTCCGGATATGTCAGTTTTTTCTGCTTCAACTGTTCTATTTTTTTATCCAGCTTAAGTCTCTCTTCCTTCGTATCCTTCAGTTTCACTTGTACCCGGGCACTCTTTAACTGCACTTTGTCGTACATCTGCTTTTTGTAGGCAATCACTTTCTGGGTGAGATGCTTCACCTGCACAATATCCTCCTGTGCCTCCAGATTTTCCAGCGCCCTTCCATACTCACCAATGCAAGAATCCACATCCTTCACTTCCAGCAGTTTGGTCACCTGATCTCTGGAAACCCGTACGCTGGCAAGCAGATTTTTCCTCTCCTCTGTCTGCTCCTGCAAGGCATTCTGCAGTTTCTGCAGTTCTTTTTTTTGTCCATCTAAGGCCAGAAAATCTTCGTCCTTTGCCAGCTCCGCCATCAGGGCATCTCTGATCTGCTGCTTCTCATTCTTTTCATCCGACACCGCCTGCATCTTTTTTTCCTGCTGCTCCAGGCGGAAACTCTCCACCTGTATCTGATCTTTGGTTTGTGCCAATCGCTCTCCCAGAATGTCTGCTTCCGCCCGCTCCAAAAAATAATCATACATTTTATCCTTCGCAAGCCCGTCCACCACGTGACCGTGATATTCTTCTATTGTCTCCAATTTAGCGATGCGGCGCTTCACACTGTCCAATGTCTTTTCCAATTCCTGGTAAGTCCTGACATTCTCCCTCAGAATGTCAATATTGACTTCCTTCTCGTCCAGAACATAGGAATACACAAAGTCCTTGATATCATCGATGGGCCTGAACGCCAGCGCTTTGGGAATCAGTGTAAAAAACTTATCCTCAATCCGTCCAAAACGGGTTTTCATCATCTTCTTTGCTTCCAGCCCCGTCTTGCACCACATTTTTATTTTCCCGCTGTTGGCGCTGCGGAATTGGGTAATAGATCTCGGCGTTTTATCCTGGAAAAACATATCATCTGTAAATCTGGTATGATCCATCAAATAGCGGACAGTCGTCTCCTGCCCCTCTGAGGCGGAGTCGATCACCGCGCCTACAACAAAATACTGTTTCTTGCTGTCCTCGTAAAATTCCAGCGCCACATGCGCACTGATTTCTCCGGTCCGCTCATAAGGTTTATTCTCTTTTCCCGTTTTGCAGCGTATATATCCTGTCAGCTTTCTCTTTCCATTCTCGTGAGCCGCCTTGTTGAAATAATTGGTGGAGCAAGTGACAACAAATTGAATGGCATCCAAAAGAGTAGATTTGCCAGCCCCGTTTTCCCCTGAAAGAAGCGTGGAAGCGCCAAATTCTATGGTGGTGTTGGTAAAGCGGTGCCAATTAATCAGCTTCACCCTCTTCAATGTCTTCATCCGATTTTGCCCCTTTTCTGTAAATTTCCAGCTTCTCGTACGCCCGCTTGATATCCTCTACCCTGACAGCCATCAAAATAGAATCAAAAATCAATATTCTGGAATCTTCGTTATCCAGATTTTTGTCCAGTATTTCAATCAATTGAAACCGCCGGAACAAGCTGAGTGCGTTCCTCATCGTTGTCTTGTCAATCATTTTATCTCTGATCTTTAGGCTCAGAAACCTCTCATGGATATCTCCCAGATTAACAATGACCTCGTCTGTCGCAGAAAGCTCCCTTTTCTTTTCATCAAAAAGCACACGTAAAATTAGCAAAATGACCGACTCATACAATTTCAGATTCAACCTGTTGTAGTTCTGCGGATTAGTCAGTTGAATGACACCGTACTCCTCGTTGATTTCCAGCCGATATCCCAGCACAGACAGATATTCTGTCATTTCCGGTTTATGCTTCAGAACAAAATAATAGTCAAACCTGCTCGTTACATTGCTCTTGCACAAAAAACATGTGCTGAGCAATTTATTACAGATTCTTACAAAATGATCCTTATCCTTCTGCAACATGCCATCCAACAAATTCATAACAACCCCCGCGATTTCATGCAAATAAGAAAATCCTTAAACCGATACCCGTTTCTTTCTTTTTCTTCTTTCAGCTCAACCGTATAATCCATATTTTTTCTCTGCCCGTACAATCTAATATAGATAATCTTGACAAAATCTTCCACATTCTCCAGCGGAAACTGTGTCGCCAAAAGCTCCCTGTGCTCCCCCATCTGCGTCTTAACGTAGGCATTGATTTTTGCGGGACTAAGTACTTTCTGCATCTTCTCCGTCATTCTGCGAAGCTTCTCCTGCCGCAGTTCCAAATCCGGTTCTGCGTCCGCAAGTTCCTCCGGCTTAAATTCCTTTTTCCCCTCCACCGGAGAATAGAGCGATTTCTCATCCAGACAGCCGACGCTGTAAATGCGAATCAATTCGTCAAGAAAATCAATCCGGTAAATCCCACCCAGATTCATCTGTTCTCTTGTGATCTCCTCATTCATTCCGATCAAAATTTCTTTGAGCTGTCCCCGGACATCCTCGCTTCCCGTCAGCATAAATCGTGCTCGATTGACCGCCGAGCGCTGATATTGGGTATTTTTCTGATTAATTTCCTTCAAAATATCATCCATATTTTGAAAGGCATCAATAATTCCATGGAGATAATGAAATACAAGATCTTCGGCCTCTTCGTTAGAAATTTCTTTGATCCCGGCAATCTCCGCCGCTGCCTTTTCCACATAAGCCTTGCTCCGGCTTTTGCCCTCCAACCGTTCTATAATTTCCGGCCTGAATTTTGATACATTGTCAGATGTGAGAAGTCTGTGATATGCCTTATCCACAATATTTGTAATATAATCGTTAAACAGGGCGTCCATAATCTCTGCCACCGTCTTATGTCTGGTGAGGTCATCGATATAATGCTTGATACTGGAATTCAGATTCTTCAAACCGGTAATCAACAAATCCGTGTTTTCCAAAATCTGCATGAGAACTACCCCTGGATGATCTGTATTGCTCCGCACCAGACTGTAGATTGTATAAATATATCCCTGATATTCAATCTGCTTTCCCTCTGCGATCTCTAAAAGCGTCTTGACAATCCTGACAGCGTATTCCTTGAAATTGACTCTCTGCACATAGCTTTTATCCGTCTCAATTTCAAGCCATCCATAGTGTTCCAACCGCCGAAGCATCCAGTTCGCCTTGCTTCGACTGTCCGTTCCAATAAGCTCCTCCTCGGAAAAATCCACCGCATTTGCCTGTTCAAAATAATACTGCAATTCATCGACCAGCACATCCCTTTCCACGCCAAAAGAAAGCTGATTGTCCATAATGGAAAACAGCTTACAAATACATTCCCAATATACCAGTTTGTTCGGAGAAGCCAAAGGTACAAAAAAGCTGTCCGTTACGATGTCAAACATGGCCATCCTTTCTCCCGGTATCCCCATTATTTCACAGCCCCGATTTCCATCGCTTCTTTCAACTCCACCGGCATGCTTCTTGGCCCCCTCACCGCATGCACTCCAAACTGTTTTATCCTCTCAAATGTCCAAATGCCCGGCTCGTAGGTCTCCAAAAGCTCTATCATCATTATTTTCCGTATCGTCAGATTGTCATCTGAGTAAGTGCTGGGAATATCCACTTCCAAAGCCTTGCACTTGTACATAATAGACGAATAAGGAGCCGCCACATACATATAAACGAAATCCCCCACACGAATGTCACTGCTCTGTTTCCAATCGAGCACCTTATTCTCCCGAAAAGCGCCTACCACATCATAATATTTCGGGTTCGCCGGAATAAGCCAGTCCTTCGGCCCTGTCCGCTTCATCTCTTTCTTCTTTTTCTTACTGGCAGTGAGAAGAAAACTCTGATCAATCAGATCATAAATCGTGTCAAGCGCCACACTTCCGTCGAGGCGAATACTGATCCAGCTGACCTTGTTCATATGATACGCCGGGAGAAACCCTTCCTGCTGCCGCAGCATATCAATCAGCATCGGATCAAGCTTTACATTGATCACATCCACATAGCCGTCACCGCTCATTCCAAGATGACTCTTTCCCACCGCCATGATCAAACCGAACCACTTTTGATTGTCCGCATGACGCAGCACCTCATTCTCCGGCGACTTTGCCCAAGGACGTTGTGCCGTGACACCATATTCCTTTTGAATGTATCTAAGAACTTCTTCACGTGCAGTCATTTTTTCACCCATTCGAACACATACTCCACCTTAGACGACAAATCGTCTCTGCAAACATATCCCAGTCTGTCAAAATTCTGTTCCGCGATTCTATCATTGCAATTCCAAAGTTTCTCTCACTCAGCGTAAGATTTCGACTTCTCCCAGCATCTTCTCCGGATCATCCGCCGCTTTCACCTTATCGTTGGCCCTGATAATAATTCCATTCTCATCAATCAAATAAGTCGTACGCACAACGCCCATCGAGACTTTTCCGTAATTTTTCTTTTCCTTCCACACATCGTATGCCTCGATGGCCTTCCGCTCCGGGTCAGAAAGCAGAGTAAATGCCAGCCCATATTTTTCTTCAAACTTTTTATGTGAGGCAACGGTATCTTTACTGATTCCAATTACAATGGCCCCCTTTTCCTGAAACTGGGGATATCTCTCCGAAAAACCGCAAGCCTGTTTGGTACATCCCGGTGTATTATCCTTCGGGTAAAAATACAAAATCACTTTTTTTCCCTTATATTCTTCCAGTGTATGCATTACTCCGTTCTGATCCGGCAATTCAAACGCCGGCGCCTCTGTTCCTACTTCTAACATGTCTGCCTCCTATCGTTTTCTGGCAATCTGTCCGCCATTTCAATACCAATATCACGCAACCACCTATCAATTATCGTGCGAAATAAACATAATCTTCTTTTCTCGGTGCCGCTTCCTTGGGTGGCTGAGCTGCGTATCCAAGAATCACATGCCCAATCCCCTCGTAATCTCCTTCAATA
Source organism: Lachnospiraceae bacterium UBA7060 (assembly GCA_002493835.1). GTDB lineage: Bacteria > Bacillota > Clostridia > Lachnospirales > Lachnospiraceae > UBA3282. The sequence goes on from DLAA01000003.1 coordinate 21,113, forward strand.
CCGAGACTTTTCAAAATTTCCTTCCCCTCAGGAGATTCAAATTCCTCTTTCGCCCGGTGAATCCAACAGCTGCTCACGCCGAGATCGGCGGCAGCATTCATCAGATTGCCCATCACAAGACTGCCATCATAAATATAAGTGCCAATAGACTTATCCCCCAGCACAACCAAGAGCTCCGGCGCTCCATAAAATGGATCAAAATCCTCTCCCTGTCCCATGATTTTTGCATTCATTACGGAAAGCTTGTCCCGCAGTTTGCGGTTAGTAATCGCAATAATAATAGGAGACTGCTTTCCCATCGCTGTGGGTGCATAAGTTCCGGCCCTGAGAATCGCCTGCAGTTTTTCCTCTTCGATTAATTCCGGCTTGTAAGCACGACAGCTTCTTCTTGTCTCTAATACCGTTAATGTTTCTGACATTCTGTGAGTCCTCCTTATTCTATCATTTTTTACATCTCATTCACTCTGCATATATCTCTGAAGTCTCCTAAATGAAGCATTGGGGTGCCGTGAAAACTCCGCAAGAGTACAATCAGCAATTTGTTTTTCGTCTTTTATAACTCGGATGGAATTGTTCTCAAATAAAACTTTTGTTTTTCCTAATTCAAAGCCCACATTCTCTACTCCCTCTTCTACAATTGCTCTATCAGTTCTACGCTTTAATTCTGTAAAGAATCTGTACTCGGCTTCGTTCTTAAAACATAGCTCTGGATATGTACTGCTATGCATCAAAAGAAAATAATTCGTATATGCTATTGGATTTGGCCCATAGGCTTCCGGACGTATCGGATTAGGCAACTTGATCCATTCATCTATATCGAACCGATAACACAACTTGTCTCCCCATCTTGCCCTTCCTGGTAGTTTTCTTCTTTCTACTTCCTGCATTGTTAAAACTTTTCCAAAATATTCTATCCCATAGCCTCTGCGATACATAGCCACATAGTAAATTGGCAAGTTTTCCTTCGAAACATTTTGCTTATAAGTGTAATAATAATGATATTCCATACATCGCCACATCTGTTCGTCACTATCAACAAACCCAAATAATACCTCTCGCTTATTCCAGTCAACCCGAGCAAGACGTTCCTCTATTCCAGATGGCAATGTTGCTCTCTCAAATGCTGATTCTGAAGAATCCGAAATAAGTTCATCAAGCATTTGTGAAACAAGACTTATCGCAGTCGGCAAAAATGGCAAACCTCCGATATTGACCTGCTCAATACTCTTATAAAATCGATGTTGCATATACTCCTTTTCATCATGATAGGGGAAAAGAACATATGCCCCAAATATTGTTCTCATATATGGAGGTGCATTGTCCTGATAAACTATGGCATCTCTGTATCGATGCATGGTATTGATATCATCTTCCTGAGGTCCTGGATGTTGATATTTTTTTTGATACATACTGCCATCAAGAGCCGCATTGATTCGATATTTTGCATCAAAGATATACTCATAAGCTATATTAGTCCCCTTTTTTTCTAGTCTTAGGACATTATCCGGTCTCTGTGCAATAGTAGGCGCATTCATTTCCTTCGGATTATAGGAAAGCGTTATAATCTCACCATTATCAGGATTCCGATACTTGACCTCGCTTCTATGACCTTTTACTAGAGAGACAAAAAGACCATTACCGGCAACTTTGATAATATCTTGAGACAATAATTGATACCGATTCTTCATTAAACTGTTAAGTTTTATGAAACACCAGTATTCATAAAGTAGCGCGATATCCTTCACAGACACATGAAATATACTTCCTATGATGGACAAACCTTGCTGAAGCATAAGATAACAACGATATAATTCTCTGTACCCTGGTGCCATCCCAAATACCAATGACATCACTACATTCCCCGGAATAGCCTTGACCTCATTAAAAACCCCCATACTATACCTACGCTTAATGCCGTGAATCATCTTACTTATTTGATCCATAATTACGTCATCAGGGTCTCTACTAAGTTTCATATATTGTTCTCGAAACCCTTCTAATTTTTTCGCAGTTATCTGTAACATATATTTTGCCAATCGATTCTCTTTCGTATCATATGTTACATATTTCTTTACTGCCAGTGCCCTGTCCGCCCTCACACCATTTAATGTCTGACTGACATGATCGGGATGTTTTTCAAGCCAACGAACACTCTGATTATCGATTCTTTTAATTTTATGCCCCGATACCACTTCATGCTCTTTTGCTAGAATGTGATGAGGCTTTACAATTATTCTATCTGTAGCAGCAATAAATTCCTCATAAATTTCACGCATGATGGCAAAAAATTCAACTGGCGAAGACCGCTGATGCGTGGAAATATCAAAAGAACTATATGTTTTCTTTAGAAAATCAAAAGCAAGATTATATACCTCCGCAGTAACATCTGTAAGAATTGCCTTATAGTCATCCTTGTAACTTATTTTTGACGGGAAAATCTCTATTGTGATCTTCATATATTGTCTATCATTAACCGATATTACAAGATCAGACATCCCAATTTCATTTCCAAAGTTAAGAATGCCCGAAAGAATATTTCCACGCCTTCCAACAGGAGTTACCTTTTTTCTCATATTGTAATTATCATGCCAAAATTCTACTTTATTTCCCAGTTCGGCTTCAATAATAATTTCGTAATTTTGCTGTTCAAAAAATATCGGTTTTAAGCGATAGTTTTTCAAGTATACTCTTCCCAAACACTGCTCTGTAATTATTTCAGCATCTCCTGATAGGGAAACGTGACACTCATCATCACAGATAATCTGTACAGAAGCCTCTTTCTCATCAAATAAAACCTCTGGCAATGCAGGATGTGAAGCTACCCCTTTCATCGTAATAATCAACAGATCCGTTTTTACAGAAATAAGTTCATCATTCTCCACAATTAATTCTTCCATTCTGAGCTTCACACACCCCTCTAAAAATGTTTATATTAGAGCCAATATGATGTAAATCCATCCTCTTCAAATCGTCTAACCATAAGTTCTAATTTTTCAGCACTTTTTCTATACTTACATTTTACACTATTATCTGCCAGAGCATTTCTCATTTTCTCCGCATCGCTTTCTCCATGATATCGATTATAATCAATCGCAAACATGTTAAACAGCTCACATAGCATATCTCTTATAGATACCGTACTTCCCCCTATTCTCGGCAGAATCTTTTGCATAATTTCATTGTCCAAAGCATCATCCACTGATAACAACATCCCCGCGTCCATATTATTAATAACATAAAATACTATTTCATCGCGCACTCGATATCCCACATGAGCATTTGCTTTCTGAAGAATCACATTGATCGCTTGCAGTTGTGCACATACCTCACTTACAAACTCTGCTTGACTTGAACAATCTGAGAGAAGCAAATATTTTGTGCATAGGAAATCATTTGCCACCTGTTGTCGAGGAATATTTACACATGCACTCGTAAAATCTGGCACTAAGTCCACAAAGCCGAATTCTATCGTATTGGCTCTATCCAGAACTTTCCTGCTGAATGGAAACGTAGTCTCATCCATATTTACTGTCCCCACAAGATACAGGTTCTCTGGAAAAATAATCTCTCCGTATTTTTTATAGGTATCTTCGTCAGCTCCATATTTTTCTTTCTCTATAAGCAAAGCAGAAATAGTCTTCCCATTCTTAAATTCCCGCGTCTCTATCACGGAAAGAATATCACTCAAATAATACTCTACTCTTGCAAGATTCATTTCATCTAAACAAAGAAAATATGGCTTTTGCAAGTGCTCCTGGGCCTCCTTAATGAAATCCAATATGGCACCCGATACAAATCTTCCATTCAAGTCCACATGCCCAAACAAATCTGATGAATCCGACCAATCGGGGCGGACGGGAACAAGCTTATATTCTGCATTAATTGCCTCCGCAAATAGTTTTACTAACCTAGTTTTTCCAGTTCCTGATATTCCTGCTAATATTACAAAAGGTTTTGATTTTAGACTAAGGTAAAAGTTTTCAACCAAGCCTTCATCATAGTGAAATCCTTTAGACGCTATATATTCCTTTATTTTTGTAATAGTACTCTTGATATCCAACTTACCATCGTCTCCCCTAAACAAACCATCTGGTCGTTCCTTATATCTCCCTTCAGCATATTCTTTATAAATTTCCATCATTTTTGATAGATCATTCTGCAATTCCTCTTCATTTGGCACATTGCCTTTCTCATATTTTTTATAAAAAATGGTGCCCCGCTGATACATTTCCCCAAGATCTGTTAATCCTTTTCCAAGATTGACACCCTCATCTGATGCAAATCCTCTACTGTCTATATAAAAAGAAATTTCATCCGCTTTTGCACGCATGATTTTGATCGTATCTTCTAAGGAATGATTCTGCCTAATTTCCGTACACCCCTGATTTAATGTCAAGTATAAAGATTTTCCATCTTTGGCCAGTAAATAAACAATATATACACCTTTTGTTGCAGTGGTTGTAATTCTTTTATCAAATATACTCAACCAGGGAATCATCGCCCAATTTCCCTGCCCCACACTACCTGTAATTAAATAGTTGTTACGATCCACCAATCCTGTTTTATATACTGCTGCTGGAGCAGTATTACGAATATACTTCCCAATTGCATGTCCCATAAATACATCTTTTTTTGCCTCGACATAATTATCTAGAAACATGTGCATAACGGACCTAAGCAAATCGGCCTTTTTCGGACAACATTTAAATTCCAAAGTTTTTACACCAGATGCATATATTTCAACATACTCTTCCTCAACCGGCAGCTGTTCCTTTGTATTGTTAGTCTCTGCTTTTCTTTGTGCAAAATTTTCCGCACTATATGCAAATATAGAATTTAGCGTCTGACATATCGAAGTTTTTGCCCCGTATCTTATCTGAAATACGTTCTTGTCAGCATATCTTCCGCTATAATCAATAGATATAAGAGAAGCTTCGTATTCTTTATCTGCAATGATTACTTTAATAATCTCTTTGTCACCTTTATCTAAAGTTATCCCTAACTCATTAAGTAATTTTTGATGACTTTCTATGGGTACAGTCATTCCTACATTCAATAGTGATTGATCTACTATTTTCCTAAAAATAAAGTTTCCCATATGCCATCCTTCCTCCAGTGAGTATTCCCAGCAAACTACAAAGCATCATAGTTTAAACACGCAATAAAACTGTGGCTCTTATAGTATAGCATATACACATCTATTTGAGAAAAAAAGTTACAGATACTTCAGTCATAAAATCGCAATTTCCTAGAAAATAAAAAAGGAACAACCGTCACACCAAATTAATACAACAGTTTATTACCCTTTTCACATATTTCATAAATCTCATCATATTTTGCTTCCACTAACGGCGTAATCTTTTCCGCCTCCTTCCGCTGAATCCTTTTAAAAAGAAAATAGGGCATAATCCAGCCCAGGAATCCCGGAACTGCAAGAATAATACACAGTACAATGTAAGGCGGCTGCGCCGTCACCGCAAACGTAGCACCCGCCATAAATGCAGTTCCGATAATTCCAAGAATTAAAGCATAGACAGTTGCCGTGGACGACTTCCTTTTTTCCAGTGTCTGTATCTCCGTGACACACGCCTCGAAATTTCTCTGCAATCTCGTAAGCTCCGCTTTATTTACAATCTTACGGTCACGCCTCATCCGAATGACAGTCTTTGCCATTCTATCTGTCCTTCCTCTCGCGCTGCTTTCCGGCATGCTCTCATTCAGTTCCCATCCAAAGTTTTCATATCCATCCAGAAGCAGGGACGCCATACTATCATCGGCCGTAATCTCTTTATATTCATATCCCACATAATTTTTTTGCGATTTCTCCGAAAATGTAACTTTCTCATGATCAGACATTTCCCGCTTTCCTCCCGTTTTTATGCTTCATTTCTGCCACTGGCAGCGTCACAATAAATGTACTTCCCTCTCCCTCTTCACTGATGATCTGAATTTCCCCGTTCATCAGTTCCAGCACCCGCTTTACCAGTGCAAGACCCAGTCCATTTCCCTCCATGGCATGAGAAGTATCCCCCTGATAGAATTTGTCAAAAATATGTTTGATACTTTCCTTCGCTATGCCGCATCCTGTATCCGATACCGATACGCGGACATGGCTTCTATCCGAGGTCTGCCGGATTGTAATACTGCCTCCCCGTCCCGTAAATTTCACCGCATTGGATAACAAATTATTCCACACCAGCTCCATCAAATTGATATCCGCCGCTATCACTGCCATATCTTCTATATCCGTTTCCAGTTCAATCTCCTTTTCCTCCAAAACGTCCTCATACAAAAAAATGCTCTCGCATAACTGCCTGCACACGTCATACGTTTCCAATTCCGGTGTGATCCTCTGATGCTCCAATCTGTTCAGTTTCAGGATATTACCGATCAACGAGGAAAGCCTTTCCGCCGCCTGTTCGATGTTCTCTGCATATTCCTTTCCCTGTTCCTCCGACACATGCCCTGCCCGCAAAAGCTGTGCATAATTTTTTATAATGGCAATCGGCGTTTTCATCTCGTGGGACACATTGGAGACGAAATCCGTTTTCAATGTCTCGATACTCCCCAATTCTTCCACCATCTTATTAAAATTCATAATCATGATATCCAGATAGTCCAGTTTATCCGACGTATGAATGGTGGGTACATATACGGAAAAATCCCCCGCCGACACTCTTCTGGCCGCCTCCGCCATTTTGTGCAGAGGTTCTTCATAAGTGCTTTTCATTTTCTTCCTTGTAAACAAGGTAAGCCCTACCGCCACCATTCCCCAGTAACCCATAGGCACCATCGTCTGTGCCAGTTCACTCCAATTGACTCTTTCCATAAATACAAGCAGGCCCATATGGATACCGGACATCAAAAACAAAACGCCTAGATAAATGGCAAACAAAGATGGCGGGAAAAGATTTTCTTTTATTTTCATTGCAGCACCGCCTTATACCCAAGCCCCCGCACTGTCACGATCTGAAATCCATCACAGGCTGAGAGTTTATCCCGCAGCTTAGTCACATATACATCCACTGCCCGCAGGCTGGTATCACTGTCTACGCCCCAGAACTCATCCATAAGCTGCGCTCTGGAAAAGGTCTTTTTAGGATAGGACAATAGCTTATAAATGAGATTGAATTCCCTTGTGGTAAGGCTGATTTCCTTTCCGTCAATCTCCGCACTCATCCCGTCCGCGTCCAACACCAGATTTCCCACGGTTATCTTCCGTTCCATCTCAATATTTGCCCTGCGAAGGAGCGCCTTCACACGCAGCAAAAGTTCATCCAATTCAACAGGTTTTACCATGTAATCATCAATCCCAAGCTGAAATCCTTTTTGTTTGGAGGGCAGGTCATCCTTGGCAGACATGAACAAAATAGGAATATTTTTGTTCACTTGCCGAACTGTTTTGGCAAACTCAAACCCGTCAATCTCTGGCATCATGATGTCTGAAATGATCAGCTCATAGAGGTTGTTATACATTTCATCATAGGCTTCCTTCGCGTTCAAACAACCTTTTGCCCAAAACCCGCTGTCATTCAGATAAGTACAGACAATTTGATTCAACTTTGTGTCATCTTCCACTACAAGGATATGGATCATTCCTTATCACCTCCTGCATGATTCAAATTCATTTTTAACTGCCTTGTGGAATATACGATCATAAAAACTGCCATGCCAAGCACAAGGATACTGATCCCTGCTCCTGTGGAGGCAGTCATAATCTGCCGGAACATGGGATCGTCAGCCGTCCCAAACTGCGTCAGCATAGCTGTTTCCAGAGAAAGCATGGAAACGAGCGCCGCCGTCAAGTTAATGACCTTTGCCGCTGACATGACAGGGCTCCCGTACCGTCTGAATTTTACCACATTCCGGACAGCAGTAATCGTCGCGTAAAATGCATACATCGCCATAACATAAATCAACATTCCCGGATATTCAAATCCGCTGTTCTGACGTACCACAAGAATGACAATGCCTGCCAGAGCAACATTCATAAACAGCAGTATAATCCCGCATAAGCGGTATCTCCTCCATTCGGAAACCTTATTTTTCCCATTTTTTCTCACATAATGGAGCAGGGAAGCCCTCATGATGGCAAGCAGGATATAATAAACGGCTAGTGTTATAAACCACACCGATCTGTAAAGGATCCCCGAAAACATTTTGATCCCTGCATACAGGAGGTTGATAAAGAATCCCTGATACAGGGCAGTCTCTGCTCGGAACAGATCTTCCTTAAAATATTTGCTCACCACCGGAATTCCCAGCGCCTTCCTAACAAGGGGATGTGAATCAATCCCCTGACGCACAAAGCGCACAATGCCTGTGATTCCTGTAATCGTAATAATGAGGGCATAAGCAGATAAAAAATACGAAACATAGGCAATTACCGGATTTACATCTTCTTCTACAAGCGCATAAATAACAAGTCCATAAGAGGGAAACGAAATCAGCAGCGCTGGGATCGGCGGCAGGCAAAACAGCTTTTTTAATATCCTCTTCATGTCCTGTAAATCCATGGAACGCCTCCTGCATACAGTCATAACATTGCACTGCCATCCAATGATTTTGTATCTTAACAAAAATCACCCTACCATATGTTTGTTTATGCTTTGTTTATATTTTGTGTCTAAATTGTGAACAAGTCGAAAAACTTTTCCAGAATTATTTTAATCCTTTAATAAAAGGAATCAGACAAAGGAGAACCACAATACCCACAATTCCCACAATGATACCCGTTACCATATTGCTCCACACCATTGTCAGGCACATGCCAACGCCAAAAAGCAATGCGCCGACAATTCCAATCAGCACTGCGCCAATCGTTTTACCAGACAGTTTGACAGGAGCTTTATTTTCCATTTTTCGCCATACTATCACCATAATCAACAGAATGGCTGCCCCCATCACTCCCATGATCACTCCCGGTTGGAACGCATTCCATTCCGGTATGAGTGCCATGCACATCCCTAATGCAAACAAAATCCCTCCAACAGTTCCTAAAATCATTGCCACAAATGTACTTCTCTTCATCATTCAAGCCCTGCCTTTCTTCTCGCCTCTAACCTGGCAGCTTCTTCTTTCTGCCTATTTGCCTCAACCACTGCTCTCTGTTTCTGTTCCCGTTCTTCCTTCTGTGCCGCGCTCTCTTCCTCTCTTTTCTTCTGTTCTGCCGACAGCCTCTCCTTTGCCTCTTCTATGGACTCCCCTTCCTTCGTCAGGAAATGATCCACGAACTTGTCGGCAATCTTGCTAAAACCTCCCACTGCCCCTTCTTCAATTTTCTTGTAGCCGCCTACTACACCTTCCTCAATTTTCTTGTAGCCGCCTACTACTCCCTCTGCAATTTTTTCGTTTGCTTCTACCAATTTTGATTTTGCCATATTCTTTCTTCCTTTCTACTACTTTTGTTTGGTTTGTAAATAAAGAATACTGGCTGATTGTTTTTGCAATGTTTGAATTATGTTTCTAAAATATTAATTGTGGGGAATATTCCTACCCTTTCGGAAGTGTCTTCCTGCTCCTCTTTTCTGTAAAAGTATCTTTGCAAGTCTGTTGGCATGAAATACAGCTCATAAATCCGTTTTGACGGATTGTTTTTCAATGTTCTCTTGCTGCTATCCAAATCTTCTGCTAATTTATTCAAATCTCGACACAAAATTTATCCGCAGCATGATATAATTCTTTTGTAGCCTGTTTGTCTGCCTGATAGCTTTAAGCGGCTACGTTTTCATGGATTTATGATACCAATACATAGAATGAAAAAATATTGACAGAGACTTGACCATACATTGACTTAGAAATTTTTGAAGAAGAAAATGATTTTGAAGATAAGGCAGAAGATTTCCGCAGCAAAATCATTCCGAACCTGATAAATGAATCACAGGCACGTTCCCAAATGGAAGAACTGCTATATGAATTGCAGACCTGCGGACTGAGCATTTCTTCCGGTGAAGTTGTTAATTATATAAGGATGGGGATTACACTGACGGACTGATGACAGAGCATTTAAAGAAATTGTTACAACTTGAGAAATTGTCTGATTCCTGCCTTGATGTGCTGCGTAACCTTTCTCTGCTTTCTGCCTCAGGGGTATTAAAAAATGCTTTCAAAAACTGGATAAGACTGCCATACACTGCTTGACAGTCTGCATTGTATCTGTCTTGTGCATGGGCTGGAAGTAAAAAGACCGCAGAATGTAATTGATTCACTTATCAGTATTACAGAAAATATATTGCTAGCACATCGTGCATTTTCTGTTCAAAATCAGGATTGCGCTTTTCGCAGTAATATTTGATTTTAAATGGTTTCAATTCGTTCCTTGAAAGTATTTTCTGTACCATCGGTTTTGTTATCGTCGCCAGCCTGGGGAACCCTGCTTCTGCTGCATGGTTTTGGATATGGGCATGCAGGTTTTTCAGTGTCCAGAGTTCTTGGGAATATCCCAAATCTGCTGGACGCTGACAGGCGATATCAATAATCCATGAAACGGAATCATCCGTAATCTACACAGGACGTCCTTTGCGCTGTCTATCGAAAATGGCTTCCTGCACGCCTCCGGATTTATATTTGTTCAGGCACAGTTTTACTGTATTGATGTTTATATCAAGACGATCTGCAATTGTTTGATTAGCATCACCTTGAGCCTTATATATCAAAATTTTTGCACGTTCTACGACTTGGGCCTGTATAGTCCTTTGACGGGTAAGCGATTGAAGATACTCAAAATCTTCATCAGTTAAAATAATCGCTTTTGCATTTGCCATACCGGATACTTCTTTCTGATATCAAGTATAGCATAAAACATATTATCTGGCTAATTATTTATTTTATGATATACTTGACTATTTTTGATTTTCCCCTCTAAAATAATGGTTGTGTAAATTATATTATTTTATCAGATCAATATATTCTATCAACGAGGAAATTTTTTCATTACTCGAACTCTTTTTCCGGTTCGTTGCAAGCCTTGTTTTTCGTTGCTTTTTCTTGCAAAATCGTATCATTTTGATGCGATTTTATCTCTCGTTTATATGGTTTCAAAGTTGGTGTACCCAAATTGTACCCATATCATATCCACTCATCCACCACTTCTTCCCAATCCAATGGACGATAACACTTGCCAGACCACACATCACCAAACTCTGGATTTTCTGATTTAGGTCTTTTTTCTTTTGGCAACTCTTTAATGTCAACTACCGTAGGTATCGGTACCGCTGCTCCTAGTACGATTGCTTTTTTTGTCGGCAAAGATGGTAGCTCATCTAAAAGTTTGCCTAAAGTATCTGGCACAAGGCGTTTTACCATCTCTTGATCTCTATCATTGACTATTCTGTGCAGAATATATGAATTACATTGTGAAAGTACAGTTGGTGATAATTCTGAAGGTCTTTGTGAAGAAACAATTAGTCCAAGTCCAAATTTTCTTCCCTCCCTTGCTATTTTTTCAAATATTTTTGTACATAACTCATCCGCTGAATACTCACTATTATCCTCTGAATATTTTTTTATAAATGTGTGCGCTTCCTCCATAATCATAAGTGTAGGCAATTCCTGCCCATAATGCTTTCTATATCTTTGTAGCGCCTCAAAAATCAAACGTGCAACAACTGCAACTATCAAATGAACAATTTCAGTAGGAACAATTGATAAATCAATTACACATATCTTGCCTTTTCTATCACTATTACCTAAATATTGATTTAACCACTCTAATAGACTTATTTGTGGTTCATTTCCAATAACAGACCGTATGTTAGTATTTCTTAACAAAGATTCGATTCTGATTGTCATGAACTCAATATACTGTGATGCAGCCGAATCTTGCGCCAAAGCCTGAATATATGGCGATAATTGGTCTATTTCAAATTCTAATGGGTTATCCTCATTACACAAATATTGGTCATTCGGTCTTCCCAGTTTGTCAATAATTTCTTGCAATCCAGAAACAATCACTTCAATATCCTGCAATTTAAACGCTTTATAATATAGATTTCCATTATATTGCCCCGAATTACCTTCAAGAAGGTTTTTCACTTTTCCTATAAAAGATTGACTTTCTTGTATATATGGAAACTCAATTCCTATTTTCAAAATAATTGCACTCATATTATCAAGTCGGTCATTCAATTCTTTACCAAATTTTGTCTTATTTTCATTTAAATAATTTTCATTGATAACTGAATT
>DLAA01000002.1 GCA_002493835.1 Lachnospiraceae bacterium UBA7060
GGCTATATCATTATTATACTAGGAGGGATTGTATATGAAACAGCGGGGAATGCGTGCTCTTTTTAGAAAGGATCTGTCTGCGATACAGAGGCTTGGGGAGAAACTGGATGCCGCAGATGCGGTGGTGATCGGCACAGGCGCCGGACTTTCTGCTTCGGCAGGGTTTACTTATGCCGGGGAACGGTTTCAGAAATATTTTTCTGATTTTGGGGAGAAGTATGGCTTCCGTGATATGTATACAGGCGGCTTTTATCCATACAAGACTTTGGAAGAGCATTGGGCTTATTGGAGCCGGTATATTTATGTCAACCGGTATATGGACGCTCCGAAGCCGGTATACCAGGAACTGCTTGAAGCGGTGAAGGGGAAGGATTATTTCGTCATTACGACGAACGTGGACCACTGCTTCCAGAAGGCAGGATTTGACAAGAAGCGGCTTTTTTATACCCAGGGGGATTATGGCCTGTTTCAGTGCAGTGAACCCTGCTGTCAGGAAACGTTTGGAAATGAAACGGCAGTCCGTAAGATGATGGAGTGCCAGAAAGATATGCGGATACCTGAGGAGCTTCTACCCGTCTGTCCGCACTGTGGAAAGCCGATGACCATGAATCTGCGCTCGGACGGACGGTTCGTGCAGGATGAGGGTTGGTACAGGGCGGCAGAGCGGTACGAGGATTTCCTGCGTACCAGGAAAGGGCAGAGGATCTTGTTTCTGGAGCTGGGCGTGGGATATAATACTCCGGCAATAATTAAATTTGTGTTCCATAGGCTGACAAAAATTAATAGGCTTTCAACCTATGTTTGTATAAACTACGGGGAAGCCTATGCCCCGGAAGAAATAGCAGACCGTAGCATTGTAATAAATGCAGACGCTGGGGAAGTGATAAAAACGTTACTGGGTCAAGCATAAAAAATATAGTAATTTTTCCACATTGTCGCACATGATTTTTTCTATTAGCGTATGGCTGGCGGCACACAGCGTCCAAAATATATTTTACGTGCTGTGAAAAGACTATTCTCAAGAAGAACGGCGTAGATTTATAAGGAACCTTTGTGAGATATTCTCGATATCGGATTTGGATAAAGAAAAGATCATTTCGGCCATTGATAACGAGCAGTTTTTGGATTTTGAAGACTGCCTGCAGGAAGAATCCGCGGCAGCGGAAACGGCAGACTATATTGTCACGCGGAATCTGGCAGATTTTAAATAGTCGAAGGTAAAAATTAACTTCTTACTTGGCCTGAGGGTTGGCGAATTGTTCGCTCTGAAATGGGAAGATTGCAAGGAGCAATTACATCTCCATGTTGTACGAAAAGAAGTCAGGAATCAGGTTTTTATGATGTGGTGGAACATACAAAGACAAATCGCGACCACTATGTAGTACTTGTCCCGAAAGCGATAGCCATTTTGGAGAAGATATCGAAAGAGGGCTGTTACATCTTTATGAGAAACGGGGAGCGCATGACATCTAGACAAGCAACCTGAACGCGAATGGCGTACTGCTTGCTTGTTTCAGGGAGATGCTGGAACGTAACAGCCTGTCAATCACTCTGGGTTATAAATAATATGGGGTGCTGGTTTCATATGTTTACGGATTTTTATATATGTGTAAAAAATCCAGTGCTTTTAATGTTTAGCGGGATTCGGGGGTTTATAAGGATTTATGCAGATTTCTATAGTTCTATATCAGATCGGTGTGGAAATGGTGCGGCATTATTTGAGAGAGAGTCAACATAGGAGAAGGTAAAATGCGGGCAAAAGTTTTAGGAATTATTAATGTGCTAGAGGAATGTGTTGCTTTTGCCTGGGTGATTTTGCCTGTATAAAATCAGTGTTAATTTTGCGATTTCCTGTTATAAGAAAGTTGATTAGGAGAAAATCAGATAGATAGTATGGAGGAAGTTCATATATGAGTATACTGGAAACTAATCTGGCATTGCTATTAACGATACCGGAAGAACGGCAGCAAGAGATACAGAGTTATCTGCTGACCAACTTTTGTGCAGATAATCCATATAAACCGCTGAGTGGTGATGAGATATTAGCGTTACAGCAACACAAAGAGTCAATAACTTTAAGATATAATTTCTCTATCGCAGGAGGAAAATAAGCTTGTACGAGATCCATTTTTATAGATATAAGAACGGTAAAGAGCCGGTAAAAGAATATATTACACTTTTTTATGAAACGGACACAAAAAACTCCACAGAATGAAATAGAACGGGCAAAACGAAATTTAGCTGATTATCAAGGGAGAAAATATCATGAGAACAAATAAAGAATATTCGCAGGCCGTGAAACAGGCGAAAGAGAATCTGGACGATTTGAATGAGCGTGGAGCAGACGCTGTCGGATGGAATGGGAATGACGCTGAAATTGGAGTTTGTTCCTAAAAGTCCGGCTAAAGGTTAGATATGAGGAGTAGGAAACCCTGTGTACGCAGCTTGGGGTAGGTGCATTGAGATGATCTCTTGAACCGGAAAAGGGGATGATTCCTGCGGAGCTGACTGCACCCTCTTACATGCCT
>DLAA01000013.1 GCA_002493835.1 Lachnospiraceae bacterium UBA7060
AACTATGATGTGCCGGAGAAGTTTTAAAAGTATGTGATAAAGCCTCTTGAGTAAAAAATATTTCTACAAATGCTGTTGAAATATGGGAGAAATGCTATTTTAAATCGAGAAAATAATATAAGACAGCTTATTTTCATGCGTGATTCCTTACAGTATTTTTAAGAAAACCGCTATATAGACTGCAAAAATTTTTCTACATAAAACAGGGCGGCGCCGATTGCAGGCGTATATTGTCCGTGTACGCCTACCAGTATATAATTTTTCTCCAGTGCAAACGGTGAGGCGGAATTGATGTATCTTAGCAGATAGTCAATATCTTCTTCCATGAAATAAGGCGCCAGATATCCGCTGATGATAACAGGCGCATCAATGACCATATTCAGGTTTTTCATGGCAAATGCCAAGTGGTTTAGATAGTCTTCCCAGATTTGTACAATCCGGGGAGATTTTTTCCCTCTTAAAAGAGGAAAAAATTCTTTCACGGAAAGTCCTGAAGCGTGCTCTAACGCATTGGCAGAACAATAGGTCTCCAGACAGCCGCGGTTTCCGCAATAGCAAAGGGGCCCATCGGGGTTGATGCATATATGCTCTATGGTGCCGCTATGCATGGTACTCCCCTGATGGATCTGATGATCTGTTATGATGGCACCTCCCATATTTCTGTTTAGCAGGAAGATTACGGCGCTGTCAAGTTCTTTGTGGCTCCAAAGCTCCAAAGCGGCGGCGGACTTGGAATCATGTTCCAAATGGCACGGATACGGAAGGCGCTGTGAAAAGTCTCTCAGGTCCATGCCGGTATTATCCATAATAGTCCCATAGGTTACGGCAGCATGGTCTGGGGAAGTGATCCCCTGTGTTGCAATAGAAACACCGAGAATTTTTTTCGCTTCATAGCGATTTTCACAGATAAATTCTTTGATTTTTCCAGTAACCTGTTCATAGTACGATGATGTGTTGGAATAAGGCAGCGTAATCGTGTCCGTATAGAATGCGTTTCCGTATAAATCCACAGCCGTGACATGGAACATATTTTTCAATATGCCGATACCGATAGCAATCCTGAAGTCAGGGATGATTCGGATGGCATGGGCCTTTCTTCCACCAGTGGAATCAAAGTAACCGTTACGCTCAATTAACCCATCTTCTTCCAATATATTTAAGTTCTGACTGACTGTGGATAATCCCATTTGCAGATCCTGGACAATCTGCAGTTTGGAGGCAGCTTTTTTTTGATAGATATATTGATAGACTTTTGACTTGTTTATTTTTTTTAAACTGATGGTGGTCAGGCCTTTTTCGTTCATGATTTCCTCCTGAAGTTATATCTTTCCCATAGAGGTAAGATATAATTTTATTTTACTAGAAGAACGGTAAAAATACAAGAACCAAATATAAATGTGGTTAAAATGTATAAAAATGAACTCAATAATTGTATGTTTCGCCAGTAGACTAATTATAACCAAACATATATACTATACTTACAACTTAGATATAAGCGTAAGTAACAAACAAAACAAATTAAATGGAGGGTAAAGCTATGAAACTGACAGTGAATGGAATCAAAAACCGCGGACCGTGGGAAAAGGCAGGAATCGCACTTCCGGGTTACGATGTGGAGATGGTCTCGGAGAAAGCAAAAAAAGAACCAGTATGGGTGCATTTTGGAATCGGGAATATTTTCCGCATTTTTATCGGCGGCATTGCGGACGGTCTTCTGGAAGAGGGAGAGATGGACAGGGGCATTACCTGTGTCGAGACATTTGATTATGATGTGGCGGATAAGATTTATGAGCCCTATGACAATCTTGGACTGAGCGTAATCCTGCACGGAGACGGAACAAGGGAGTATAAGGTTTTGGGTTCTATGGCTGAGGCAGTGAAGGCACAGTCATCCGTTTCGGAGCAATGGAACAGGCTGAAAGAAATTTTTGCAAGTCCCACTTTACAGATGGTTTCTTTTACGATCACGGAAAAAGGGTACGCCCTGCAAAAGGCGGACGGAACATGGTATCCCTTTGTGGCGACGGACATTCAGAACGGACCGGATAAAGCGGTCGGGGCGATGGCTGTGCTGACAGCCATGCTCTATGAGCGATATCAGGCGGGGAAATATCCGCTGGCGTTGGTTTCCATGGATAACTGTTCCCAGAATGGTGAAAGGCTTCGTGAATCCGTTCTGACCATGACAGAGGAATGGCAGAAGGCGGGCTTTGTGGGGGAAGGCTTTGTATCTTATGTGAGCGATGAAAAGTTGGTTGCCTTCCCATGGACCATGATTGACAAGATTACGCCCCGTCCCAGTGAGCAGATTGCGGATGATCTGGAAAAACTGGGTGTTGAAGATATGCAGCCGGTAATCACTGGAAAGAAGACCTATATCGCACCCTTTGTCAATGCTGAGAAACCGCAGTACCTTGTCATTGAGGACAGTTTCCCCAATGGCCGCCCTGCTTTGGAAAAAGGCTTTGGTGTCTATATGGCGGACAGGGAAACAGTTAACCTGTCGGAACGCATGAAAGTGACGGTATGCCTGAACCCGGTACATTCCGCTACTGGCCCTCTGGGTGTGGCGTTGGGGTATGAATTGTTCGCGCATATGTTGAATACGGATGAAGACATGATGAAAATGGCGCGTATGGTAGCTTATGATGAAGGACTTCCAGTGGTTCCCAATCCGGGTATCCTTTCCCCGCAGGAGTTTGTGGATGAACTTTTTAACGACCGTTTCCCAAATGAATATCTGGGAGATACCAACCTGCGCCTTGCTGTGGATGTATCCCAGATGGTGGGCATTCGTTTTGGGGAGACCATCAAGGCATACGTGGCAAAATACGGGAACGCTTCACGCCTGACAGCCATTCCTCTGGGGATTGCAGGGTGGTTGCGCTATATGCTCGCCGTGGATGATGCGGGGAACAAATACGAACTGGCTCCGGATCCTATGAATGATGAGATTCAGGAACGGTTAAAGGACATCGTGGTGGGAAAGCCGGAAACCTTTACGGATCAGCTTAAAGGTATTCTTTCCAATGAACGCATCTTCTTTGTCAATCTTTACAAGACAGGTGTGGGAGAAAAAATTGAGACCATGTTCCATGAAATGATAGCAGGGCCCGGCGCAATCAAAGCAACGGTACATAAATACGTAGGAGGAAACTAAAATGACAGAACCAGTATTTGCGGCAGAACCGTTACGGCTGCTGATCGCGGCTGCGGTAGGCATTGTCATATTATTACTGTTGATCATCAAATTTAAAATCCACCCGGTGCTGTCCCTTCTGATTTCTGCATTGTTTATCGGGCTTGGGGCTGGAATGCCGGTTCCGACCCTGGTAAGTACGGTGGAAAAAGGTGCGGGGGAAACGTTGCAGGGGATTGTGTTGCTGATCGGACTTGGCTCTCTGTTTGGTGGTATTCTGGAAGTGTCAGGCGGCGCACAGTGTATCGCCCAGACACTGGTAAGCAAGTTTGGGGAGAACAAGGCGGGCATTGCTTTGGGAATCACAGGTCTTGTGGTAGGTACAACCGTGTTTTTTGAGGCGGGAGTTGTCATACTGATTCCACTGGCGTTCGGCCTTGCGAAAAAGACGAAGAAATCCACCTTGTATTATGTGATTCCTCTTCTGGCAGGGCTGGCGACAGGCTTTGCGTTTATTCCGCCCTCCGCAGGTTCTGTGCTTGTGGCGAATATGCTGCATGTGGACTTGGGCATTATGATTGCGGTAGGTGTGCCGGTTGGAATACTGTCTTTACTGGTTGCCGGTATTTTATGGTCGAAATTTATCGGCAGCCGGATCAGCACCGGACTTCCTTCCAACAGCCAGGAGGTCCGAGAGGTCGGAGAAAACAATCTTCCGCCGTTTTCCATTGTGCTGTTTATCATTCTTGTGCCGCTGGTGCTGATTCTATGCAGTACGGTTTCGGTATATATTCCAGGGATTGATATAATCCGGCCGGCTTTACAGTTTCTTGGGACGCCATTTGTGGCTTTGGTCATTGCGGTACTGCTTGCCATGTATTTCCTGGGGAAAAAACAGGGCTATAACGGGGAACAGTTAAAAAAGATACTGGACCGTTCCCTGCGTCCCACAGGGCAGATTCTTTTAGTCATCACTGGCGGCGGTATTATACGGTGGGTGCTGCAGGATTGCGGTATGGGAAATATTATTGGGCCTGCGCTGGAAAAAAGCGGCCTTCCTTTGGTTTTGGTGGCTTTCTTGATAGCGGCGATGATTCGTGCATCTGTCGGGGCGGCAGTAGTAGCTATGACAATGGCGGCAGGAATTATGGCGGCGATGCCTGGGGTTGCGGAATTGTCCCCCATTTATCTGGCAGCCATGGTCTGTGCGATCAATGGAGGGGCAACGGCATTCAGCCATGTCAATGATTCCGGATTCTGGCTGGTAAGTTCTCTGTTGGAAATTGATGAAAAAACAACATTGAAATCATGGACAATGATGGAAACGATTATAGGATTGACAGGACTGGTATGTGCGGTTTTGATCAGCCTGTTTGCATAGGGAGGAAGATGGATGATTATAAAAGTGATTCTGGGAACCATGCAGAATGCAAGAAAACTGGTAAATATTGCCGAATCCATACCTTATGAGGCGGAACTGTGCAATGGACGTTATGTGGTAAATGCAAAATCCATGCTCGGCGTATTGAGCCTGCCAGATTTTGAAACAGGGGAACTGCATATTCACACAGATAATGAAGAAGAATGTGAAAAGATATTGCGCCAGCTGTCGAGGGAAAATCTTTTGATGGATTCGGAAGACTCTATCCGTAGGTCTATTTATGACATTACGGCATTTGGGGAAATACTGATTGATTTTACTTCACAGGGGCCCGGGGAAGATGGGCAGATGTTATACGCAAGAAATCTGGGAGGTGCGCCAGCCAATGTTGCAGTGGCGGCGGGAAGATTGGGAGCGCATACGGCGTTTTTGGGAAAAGCCGGAAAGGATATGCATGGGGAATTCCTTCGGTCAGTTCTGCAAAAGGAGCATGTGGATACGGAGGGATTGATTTTAGATGAACGGTATTTTACTACACTGGCGTTTGTGGAGGTAAACGGATCCGGGGAGCGTACCTTTTCTTTCGCAAGGAAACCTGGTGCGGATACGAGGATTCAGAAGGAAGAAATTGATGTGGATGTGTTGGACAATACGAACATATTTCATGTAGGATCCCTGTCGCTCACGGACCAGCCGGCGAGGGATACCACATTTTATGCAGTGAAAAGGGCAAAGAATAAAGGAAGCATCATATCCTACGATCCGAATTACCGGGCATCCTTGTGGAGCGATGAAGAAACGGCAAAGCACCATATGAGAAGCCTTGTTCCGTATGTGGATCTAATGAAAATATCAGATGAGGAGACTGAACTTCTGACAGGATACAGCGATGTCCGGGAAGCGGCAGAGGAACTGTATCGTCAAGGTGTAAAAGTCATAGCTGTCACGCTTGGCGGTGAGGGCGCTTATATCTACTGCAAAGAAGGTGGCTGTATGGTTCCGGGATTTGTCGTAACGCAAGTGGAAGACACGAATGGGGCAGGCGATTCGTTCTGGGGCGGATTCTTATATCAGATCAGCGTCTCGCAAAAGCAACTGTCGGCACTGACGCTTAGGGAACTGGAGCAACATGCGCGGTTTGGAAATGCGGTTGCTAGCCTTTGCGTGGAAAAGAAGGGCGCGATCCCGGCAATGCCCGGACTGCCGCAGGTAAAAGAAAGACTGGAAAGGAAAAGGTGAATAAAAATGAAAGCAGATTTAAAAGAACAGATGATTGGCATTCAGCATGTTGGCATTCCGACCAACGATATTGAGACCACCATACAGTTTTTTGAAAAACTAGGATTTGAAACTGCCTTGCGTACCATCAATGAGGAGGCCGGTGAAAAAGTCGCGTTTTTGAGACTCCACTCGCTTGTCATAGAGACCTATGAAAACAAGGCGGCTAAACTGGAGGCGGGAGCAATCGACCATGTTGCAATTGATGTGAAAGATATCGAAAAAGTATATGAGCTGGTAAACAGAACCGGATTAAATAAAATGCAGGACACGATACACTTTTTACCATTTTGGGAAAACGGGGTTAAATTTTTTACGATTGAAGGACCCAATAAGGAGAAAATTGAATTTAGCCAATATTTTATGATGCTGTAGTGCGTAATTTCGGAAAGGAAGAGGAAAATGGGAACAAAGCAGGAAGATGCAGTAAATATGGAAAATAAGATAAATAGTGTGGATGCTCTGCAGGAACGCATGAAAGAGCTTCGCAAAGCGCAGAAAATTTACGCCTTCTATACATAGGAGCAGGTGGATCAGATTTTCTTCGCGGCAGCCATGGCGGCGAATAAGGCAAGGATCCCTCTTGCCAAGATGGCAGTGCAGGAAACAGGCATGGGTGTTGTGGAAGACAAGGTGATCAAGAACAAGGGCAGCCGATATGTTCTATTCCGAACTGGCAAGGCAGGTCAGATATTTTAAGGAAACGGAAGGAGGTCAGCAGAAAATGTGTAAAGCGATTGAAGATATGAGGAAAAAAGAGAGAGCCAATACCATGTTCAACAATGTCAAGGCATTGATGGAATCCATGAAATGGACAGCAGAACAGGCGATGAATGCGATGAAGATTTCTGAGGATGACAGGAAACTCCTTTTAAAAAGGTTTTGAGAATAATCAGACATAGGGACCTTGCGGAATAAGACTCTGCAAGGCCTTTTCTTTTTACATTCTTTAGATACAGTCAGAAACATAATATGGATATTTTACTTGATTAAGGGTCAGGGCTGAGTAGTACAAACATCTCTATAAGTGCTGCGGAAAAAGCGGCAGCAATGGAGATGAACCGTTTAATGGACTTTCCCATGCTGCGGCTTTCAGAGAAAGAGAAGAAATGGCTGAAAACCAAAATGAAGGATGATTGCCCGGAGGTGGCGGACACGGCTAGGGAGATTTACATCGTATGCTTTTCCTATGCAGAGTGCAATGCTATAAAAAAGCAGCTTGACATCAATATGCTGTCTTTTGGGGTACATACAGAGGGTGTGGAGCAGTCTGTCACGTTAGTGAGCGGGCAGATGGCGAAGCTGCTACAGTATATCGAGCATATATTGGAAATTTTTATGTGGGAGGAAGACTATTCATTGCGTCCTGACGAGGGGGATTATGACTCGTTTTTTGATGGGGAAGAAGATTTTTTCATGGAGGATTTGAAGGAGGGATTGGAAGTACAGCCTACAAAGGAGCCAGAGGATGAGGTCCTTTAATGGGAAAATCGGAGTATGGTAAAGACTTAATCTAAAAATGTTGAAACGACATGAAGTGGAGGTATCTCATTCAGGCAAATTTTTTCCAGATTATTTTATGTGAAAAAGTTGACAGTATTCTTTAAAACTCTTATAATTAAACTATGAGTTTAATTATAAGGAGGCAGACAATGGCACGTAGAAAAAAAGAGCCGAAAAGCGTACACCGGGAAAAAATTGCTTCTGCTGCGTCAATATTGTTCATGGAGAGAGGCACAGCGGCAACCTCTATGGACGATATAGCCAAAGCAGCCGGATACAGTAAAGCGACTTTATATGTGTATTTTGAGAACAAAGAGGAAATTATTGGTATTTTAGTGTTGAACAGCATGAAAAAACTTTATCATTACATCGCTTCTGCACTGGAGCAAAAGGAAACCACAAAAGAACAATACAATTTCATTTGTCAGGGGTTGGTTCAGTATCAGGAAGAATTTCCGTTCTACTTCAAAATGGTATTGGATAAAATCAATATTGATTTTGAAAGCCACGATTATCTTCCAGAGGAAAAAGAAACTTATCAAATAGGGGAAGAAATCAACGAAAAGATAAAGAAATTTTTAATATCTGGCATAGATAAAGGCGATTTACGCAGCGATTTGAAAATCATGCCTACTATTTTTATATTCTGGGGTATGCTGTCCGGGCTTATTCAGCTTGCGGAAAATAAAGAAGAATATATTAAAAAAGCAATGGGATTATCAAAAAGCCAGTTTCTAGAGTATGGCTTTCATATGTTGTATTGCTCTATTGCAGACAGTGAGGAGTGATGAAATGAGAATATACAAAAAGAAAATGGTATTATTTATTATTATGCTCCTTTTGCTTGTCGGTTTCGTTTGGGGAATCCTCTATCTTAAAAGTGTTGCAGATTATAAAAAGGCAGTAAAGGGAATCACCTTTGAAGATATAAATATTTCTGATATTCCTGATGGAGTTTATGTTGGTGAATATGACGTGAATTTTATATATGCCAAAGTGGAAGTTACCGTGCAAAATGGAGAAATCACCAATGTTAACATTTTGGAGCATAGACATGAACGTGGAAAGACCGCAGAAGTTATAGCTGACAAAATAGTTGGTGAACAGAAAATAGATGTAGACGCAATATCAGGCGCAACAAATTCAAGCACTGTCATAAAGAAAGCGGTTGAAAACGCTCTGAAAAGCAGTAAATTGACCACTCTTTGACTTTTTGATTGTAACATATGCTGGGAGAGGAGGTTACTGATGGCAGACGCAAATCTGAAATTTGCGTCGCCCCGTCGCGTAAACGTTCCGCAATGGGGGTTACTATGGCTTACAAAATACTCATTGTTGATGATGAAAAAATGCTGACAGAGTTATTGTCAAGTCACTTACAAAAGTGTGGATACGAGGCTTTTGTAGCGGAAAATGCGGAGCAGACAATATCAATACTAAATATCTATCCGGATTTAATTTTGCTTGACATTAATATGCCAGAAATGGACGGACTGGAGCTATGCAAAGTAATCCGCCAGAATGTCGTCTGCCCTATTTTGTTTCTGACAGCCCGGATTACGGAACAGGACAAAATAAACGGCTTGCAGGCTGGCGGTGATGATTACATAACGAAGCCGTTCAGCCTGAAGGAGTTGACTGCAAAAGTGGCGGCTCACCTGCGAAGGGATGAACGAAGCAAGTGTACGCCTAAAATCGTATCTTCTCAGGGCTTGATTATAAATCTTGCGGAACGTACAATTTTTATGGGGAAAAGCCGCTGAACCTGTCAAACCGTGAGTTTGACATTGTGGAGTTTCTGATGCGTAATGCCAATCAGATATTCGACAAGGAACGGATCTATGAAACCGTGTGGGGCTGAATGCCGAAGAAGATAGCGGAGTCATAAAAGAGCATATCCGAAAGATCAGGAATAAATTGAAAGAAGCTACGGGCAGGGAATACATCGAAACAGTTTGGGGGATGGGTTACAGATGGAAAAAATGAGGAAACCCGGATCGATAAAAAGAGCTTTTATCTGTGCGGTAGCTGCTACGATGTTTCTTGTCTTTGCAGCATCTGCCCTGACAATTTATGGATGCTGTCGTGTACAGAAAATGTTACTTCCCGATTCCCAGGAAGTTTGGCTGAATACCCAAACTGTTTTAGCGGATGGGAGGGTATTAGAGGGAGGACAGAGGGTTATTCTTGACGAACCTGCTCAAGTGTGTATGTTCGTTCCAACCGGAGCGGATGTAACTCTGGAGAATACGAAATTCATAATAGAGAAAATCGAGTCCGGTTTCGTGGCGCTTCGCCCAAAGCAACAGTTACTATACAGAGTGGCAGGCATTTCTATGCTGCTGTTTCCTTTTGTCTATTCCATTACAGGTATCATGTTGTGTGCATGGTGGTTTTATAGGAGGGAACTGTCGCTGCCCATTCAGGTTCTTGCTGATGCAACAAAACATATCAGGGAGCAAGACCTTGATTTTATGGTTGATTATAACAGGAATGA
>DLAA01000037.1 GCA_002493835.1 Lachnospiraceae bacterium UBA7060
TCACATAGATAAACTAAAAGAAAGCGAGGTACAGACCACCAAAAACTTAAGCTGACACATTAGAAAACGACAAGTGAATACGAGACCACTGAAAACGACGAACGGAATCGAGTACATGGTAGAGGATGGCGAATCAAAAAACGAGTCCCACGGTAGATACCCCATAGACGAAGAGCAGAAAGGATTAAGGAAGAATCCTAGGGGGAGACAGGGAACAGGACGCCACAGTATCAAAATACGAAGAGAAGAGATGGAAAGAGGACGTGAGGGAAAGACGGAGGTAAAAGCCATTGGACAGTGAGTTTTAGAAACGGGTATTGATTCTGTAGAGAATGAATACCCGTTTCGATTTGTGCCGAGAATGGCACTAATTTTAAAATGGGAGATTACAGAGTGCACGTCCAGAAGCTGTGTAGAGGGAAAACTATTCTCCATCTCCCCTGTTTGTATAGTTATAAAAATAAAAACAGGGTGGCTTTTCCACTAAAAATAGGTTATAGTATACCTATACATACTATATATTGTATGAGGATTTTGTGTGTTAATACAGATTAAGGCAGATGCGAACAGCGAGAAACGCACAGATAAGAGATTTTGGAAAGGACATGGTTGCGGACAATGGGAAAGATACGTAAGAGATGGAAAGGCTATTCGGACGAGGAGCTGGAAGATGAAGAATTCGAAGATAGTGAGGAAATAGACGAGGACGACGAGGAGGAAGACGACGAGGAGGAAGAAGACGAAGAGGATGAGATAGAAGATGAGGAAGAGTGGGATGAAGAAGAGCGCCGCGCTTACAGGAGAAGGCGACGTATCCGAAATCAGGTTATCGTCTATTGCGTGATTTTTTTTGTGATTTTAGGCATCACGGCTGGCGGGTTTTTGGCGGGAAGAAAAGTAATTTATTCTATACGGCAAAAACGTCAGGAGGCTGAGGAAGCGAAGAAGTTGGAAGAAGAACGGCTTGCTCAGGAGGAAAATGAAGAGCTGGTGATTGATACACCGGAGCCGGTGGAGGAAGAACCCATAGAAGAAGAGGATATTTTGGGAGAACTGGCAGCTTCCTATTATTCTGAAATGTCGCTTGAAGACAAAGTGGCAGGTCTTTTTATGGTGACACCTGAGGCGGTGACGGGTGTGAGGACGGCGACGAAGGCCGGAGAAGGGACGCAGGAAGCTTTGAGTCAATATGCGGTGGGAGGTATGATCTATTTCTCGCAAAATATTTTAGATGAGGAACAGATTGCGAAGATGCTTGCCAATACAGCAACTATGAGTAATTATCCTATATTTTTAGCAGTAGATGAGGAGGGCGGCGAGGTCAGCCGGGTTGCAAATAGTAAGGTTGAGGTGGATAAAGTGGAGGATATGGCCTCGATTGGTGAGTCAGGAGATGTGACGAAGGCTCATGAAGCGGGAACAACTATCGGTTCTTATTTAAGCGAAATTGGATTTAACGTGGACTTTGCTCCGGTAGCAGATGTGACGGTAGATGGAGTAAAAAGTGCGCTGGGTAATCGAGCTTTTGGCTCTGACCCGCAGCTTGTGGGCGAGATGGCGGCAAGTGTGGTGGAAGGGCTTGAGGGAACAGGTGTGAGTGCCTGTTTGAAGCATTTCCCAGGTCTTGGAAGTACCGCTGAAGATACACATGAGGGCAGAGTGGAAATCAGCAGGTCAGCTGACGAGCTGAAAGAAACAGATTTTGTTCCTTTTTCAGCAGGTATTGAGGCCGGAGTTGATTTCGTAATGGTGAGTCATGCGACAGCTCCCGCTCTGGATGAGGATAATGTACCGAGTTCCCTTTCTAAGAAGGTGATTACGGATATACTTCGCGGGGAGCTTGGTTTTGAGGGAATCGTGATTACGGATGCGCTGAATATGACAGCTATTACTGATTATTACACACCGGAGGAGGCGGCTGTGATGGCGATTGAGGCTGGGGCGGATATGCTGCTTATGCCTGAGGATTTTGAAAAGGCCTACAATGCGGTGCTCACAGCGGTGCAGGATGGAACGATTTCGGAGGAGCGAATCAATGAATCCCTGGATCGGATTTACCGTGTGAAGTGTGCAGGGAAGTTGGAGGAAGGTAGTGTAAAATAGTTTGTGTCTTTGAAAATACACCTCTTTTTTGATAAGAATCAGGATATGACAATTCTTATCAAAAAGGAGGATTTTTTATGTCATCAGCAAAACAGCCAGCAAGTTCTGGAAGGGGATGCTAAATGACCTGAAAAATCGCAGCGTACAGGATATGCTGTTCTTCTGTGTGGATGGATTTGCAGGAATCAGAAATACTTGACTGAGAATGATTATAGCTTTATAATATACTTAGTAATACAAAGTATATGGGATTGGTGTCTGTATTCCGTATGGCGAAAATTTGACATATGCAAAGTGCAGAAATGTAGGTAGGCATGAATGATAAATATGAGAGGCAAATGAAGAAGGGCGTTTTGGATATGCTTGTCTTGAGACTGCTGAGATCGGAAGCCAAGTATGGCTATCAGATTATTCAGGAGATGAGGGAGAAGAGTGGAGAAACGTTTCTTTTGAAGGACGGCACGCTGTATCCGATTCTGTACCGTCTTGAGGACGATAAGCTCGTGGTAAGTAAGTGGAGTGAGGCCGTGGGGAAACAGGTACCGAGAAAATACTATCAAATCACAGAAGAGGGGGAAACGGCACTTGCCGAGATCGAGAATGTCTGGAAACGGATTTCCGATGGGGTGACAAGAATTATGGAGGGTTAACTAATGGATGAAAAGCGTTATGTAAAGACTGTTGCAAGGAAAATCAGGTGCAATGGGAAAAGGAAAAAGGAGATTGAGAGACAACTTTTGACAGACATACGGATGCGGGAAAATCAGGGAGAACGGCTGGAAGAAATCATTGCACGGATGGGCGCTGCAGAGGAAATTGCGGATGGATTTAACGAAAACATTCCGGCACAGGAGCAAAAACGATACACCAGAAATAAATTGATGAAAATTGTTGTCCCTGTTATTCTGACAATGCTTTGTTTGGGCTTGTTTGTATACTGGCGGTTTCCCAAGTCGGTCAACATAGAACAGAGCAAATATTTTGACAAAGACCGTGTAGAAGCTGCCATGAGAGAAACGGTAGAGTTGCTGGACGCGGAGGATTATGCTGCATTACAGGAAAACGCCATTCCACAGATGCAGACTCTGCTCAATGCGGAGACCAGAGCCGATATGCGTAATTCGCTGTCTGATGACTGGGGAGAGCGAAAACAGTTTGGCACGGTATATATGGTGGAGCTAATACAGGGAAACAGGCACTTTGCGGTCGGAGAGGTGACAGTCACCTATGAAAATGTGAGCGTCACTTATCGGCTGACATATGATGAAAATATGCGCTTTGCGGGGATTTATGTGAGGTAGGGAACGGAAGGAGAGAGCGCGTGATGGCAGAGACGATCTTTTCTGTGGTAATCCTGCTGGTCAGTATAATGCCGATTGAACAAAATCGCTGCGCGAT
>DLAA01000060.1 GCA_002493835.1 Lachnospiraceae bacterium UBA7060
CGGAAGTTTGACAACCTAAGCTCGTTTTCCCTATCAATTTAATACCCTCTAACCCTTATAAAGACTGGCTTTCCGGTCTTATTTTTTGTCAAATTTTACATATATTTATGTAGCTATTTGTAGTTATGCGTGGTATAATAAGGACATGGAGGTGTTTTGTTATGAAATTGACCGTCAGTAAATCGAAAAATTCGGCTTCTTTTTACGTCCAGAAATCCATTCGCAAACCAAATGGTTCCGTTACTACTGTGACAATTGAAAAATTAGGAAACCTGGATGAAGTCCGCACAAAAGCAGGTGGAATGGATCCTTATGTATGGGCCCAGGAATACGTCAACGAACTTAACCGTAGGGAATACGAAGAACAAAAAGAAATTATTGTAAGTTACTCCCCTTCCAAACTTTTGAGGAAGGATGAGAGAAAATCCTACAACTGCGGATATCTCTTCCTACAGAAGATTTATTACAGTCTCGGATTGGACAGGATCTGCAAAACGATTAGTTCCAGGCATCTCTTTGAATATGACCTGAACGATATTTTATCAAAACTCGTATACGCACGGATTCTTTATCCCTCCTCCAAGCTGGCAGCTAACCGGCAGGCAGCTTCCTTCCTTGAAAAACCATCCTTCGAACTGCACGACATTTACCGTGCCCTTTCCGTGCTCGCTGAAGAAAATGATTTCATCCAGGCAGAGCTTTACAAAAACAGCCAAAAGGTTGTGGGGCGGCGCAGGGATATCCTTTACTATGATTGTACCAACTACTTTTTCGAGCTTGAGCAGGCGGATGACCTGAGGCGTTATGGCAAAAGCAAACAGCATCAGCCGCTGCCTCTTGTCGGCATGGGGCTGTTCATGGATTATGACGGCATCCCCCTTGCCTTTGACATATATCCCGGTAACAAAAGCGAGCAGCCCACCTTGAAACCCTTAGAAAAAAAGATCCTTAAGGATTACGGGTTAGAGCAGGTCATCGTCTGTACGGATGCCGGGTTATCGTCAAAAACAAACCGGAAGTTTAATGATCTGTCGATTGGCTCAGAACGTGTCAGAAGCTTTATCACAACACAGTCTGTAAAGAAACTTCCCGCCTATCTAAAGGAATTTGCCCTTGCCCCGTCGGGCTGGCGCTTGATGGGTGAAGATAGGACATACGCCCTAAACGAACTGGATGAAAATGAGTATTACGACAAAATTTTTTACAAAGAACGTTGGATCAAAGAAGATTTATCCAGCAGAAAGATGAGGGAAGGGGCAAAGCCCCTGGAACAGCGCCTGGTCGTTTCTTTCTCTCCCAAGTATAAAAACTATCAGCGTAAAATCCGCCAGGGGCAGATTGACCGCGCACAGGAACTTATAAAAAGCGGCCGGTACAAGCAGCGCCCGAAAAACCAAAACGACCCGCACCGCTTCATAGCAAGGGATGTGATGACCGCAGACGGGGAAGCATGCACAAAAGAGGTCCCTTATCTTAACATGGATGCAATTGCTGAAGAAGAAAAATATGATGGTTTCTATGCAGTATGCACGAACCTTGAGGAGATGAGTGTAGACCAGATCATACGCATCAACAAAAAACGCTGGGAGATTGAGGAATGTTTCCGGATCATGAAAACCGAATTTAAGGCGAGACCAGTATTCCTCCAGCGTGAAGACCGGATAAAGGCTCATTTCCTTACCTGCTTCCTTGCACTGATTATCTTCCGAATTTTGGAGAAGAAGCTGTATGAAAAATACACCTGTGAAGAAATCGTAAGTACGCTGCGTGAAATGACAATGTACCGCCCTGGAGAGAAACTGGGATACATGCCTTCCTACACCCGGACCAACCTGACGGATGCGTTACATGAAGCATCAGGATTCCGTACGGACTACGAAATACTTACCGATATCAGTATAAAACGGGTTATACGAAATAGTAAGAAAAAGTAATAATATATAGCTACACTTTTACTATTTTAAAAATGCGAGAAATCCTTGAAATTATCAAGCTTCCTCGCATTTAAACTGTCAAAGATGGGATATATGCTTACTATACGCTTTTCGGCTGCTTTATGCAAGACCGACTTTTCCATCGGAATCCTGTGGCTGATTTCTCTTAGTTCTTTTTTGACCAGATTTCAAAGTCTGTCAAGGCTGCTTCGCATCGCAGGCTCTGGCCTTGACAGACCCTGAAATTCTGGTCTCTTTGTTGATATGAGAAATCAGCCGTCCTGTCGTTTTCTCAAACGCTCTCTACAATCCCCATATATGCCCATTGAAATATACTGTCTTTTTATTCTGTAAAGACATATGATGGTTGATTGCTTCTGTATATTTTCCTAATTCCCCATGTCTGTTCTTCTCTGACTGCTGTATCTGTACACTGCTTAAAACTTCATATTCTGCTCCGGCAGCTTTCGGCAGGTCTCTCTTTTGGTATCTTACCAGTTCCAGCATATCACCACCATTTTTATCATACACACGAAGCTGCGACATTTTATCTGCCCCGGTCTGGCTCCAACCCATTGGTCGGGAACTCATGCGGTCCGACAGCAGATGGCTTACATGACCTTCCGTGCTGCTTCCCACCACTCCTTCTTTATGTCTCAGTCTGTATTTTGCAGCTGTCCAGTTGGATAAGATATATTCACTTGCTTTTTCAAGCCTCTTTAATCCGGAATCAGTTTCCATGCTTAGTTTCAGGCGTTCTACAACCTCTCTGAAGTCCTCTTTCGTTCCTTTTCTTATTGCATTTCTCAATTCTGCTCTTGCATCTTCTGCCGTGTCCAGCATATGGCTTGTCAGCTTCATGATGTATTTTTCTAAATGAAATCCATCCAGAACATATACCAGATTTGAAATCTGTTTCATTCCTGCCTTAATCCATGCACCTCCATCTGCATTTACATAAATTCTTTTTACCTTATTCAGTTCATAGTGTCTGTCCAGATAATCGTACACTTCATCCCATAATTCTTTGTTTTCATTCCCTTTTCTTGTCCCGCTGAAATAATACGGATTGATCAGCCGGTAACGCCTGCTCCTGGGTGCTTCTTTTTCTATCCCTTCATGGACATATACCAGTTTTGTGATCAGGCAGTTATTCTTACAGTGATTTTCGTTCTCTGTCAGATCTCCCTTTTTCTCCCGGAACTGCAGGGAAACATGGTCTTCATCTGCTTCGATGTACAAATAATCTACTGCTTTCTTTTCTTCTACAACGTCTTCGTTTTTAGGAAACTCCAGACGGTGGATTTTATTTTTTACAGTCTGCTTTCCCACACTGGCTGTCAGACTGCTTTCCTCTCCGCCACGACGGTATGACGTCTGCACCGCTTCTTTTAACAGATGTGCCTCCGCATCTTCTGTCAGCCGCTGGTTTCTTTCAAAACCTGCAATACGGTCCAGAAGGTATTCGCTTTTTCCGGTCTCTTTGTTTGTAAACAATGTTTTTTGAAAGGTTACCTCACCCAGGTAGGTAATCAGCTGTTTTGAAGTCCTAGATTCTATTACCCAGTTTTTCTTTCTTATAGGGCTTTTCCGTAACATCTCATCCATACTTTCCAGCGTTTCCTGTATCATCTTAAGCCCTAAATTATTCAGCTCATCTGTCAATCCCATGACATATTCGGCAAACTTGGTTGGCTCCTTCAAAAAATTATCTTCAAGTTTTTCAAATTTACTGATGCAATTTTCTTCAAAGTACTTTATACTGTTAATCATAAGGGACACCTTCCTTTGTATGTATTTTGGTCGTACTTAATACTTTATCACAAAGTTGGTGTCCTTTTCTATTTCTAAGTCACCAACCACCAGTTC
>DLAA01000082.1 GCA_002493835.1 Lachnospiraceae bacterium UBA7060
TCTTTCATGCCTTTTCTCCTCCTTTACCAAATGCTTTCGGAAGAGTGATCTTTTCAATCAGTGGCACCAGGAGATTGCCGATAATGATCGCGTAAGAAACCCCTTCTGCGGAGGGTCCGAAAATACGGAAGATTCCCGTCAGAACACCCAAGAGGAAGCCAAATAGATACTGGCCATTTTTTGTGATAGGCCTGGTCACGTAGTCCGTCGCCATAAAAAACGCACCAAGCATCAAACCACCGCCCGAAAGATGGGCAGATATATAAGGCCAATCCAGACCTCTTCCCCCAAAAAGGCTTACAAAAATAGCAAGTGTTACGATATATGTACCCGGAATCCGCAGATCAATAATTCCAAAGAGGATCAGAATACAAGCGCCAATCACAATGGCAATCATGGACGTCTCTCCAATGGTTCCAGCCGTGCGGCCAATCACCATATCCAGAATATTGACCGATTCTCCGTTCTTCAAACTAGCCAGCGGAGTTGCTCCCGTGTATGCGTCACAGTCAAAATTCGTCATGATGGAGGTGAACGAAATTAACAGGAAACACCTTGCCCCAAGCGCCGGATTCATAAAATTCTGTCCCAAACCGCCAAACAGCATCTTCACCACCAAGATGGCAAACACACCGCCCACCACACCGATCCACCAAGGGGCGGACACCGGAAGGTTTAATGCCAGAAGCAGCCCTGTCACCACTGCGGAGTAATCTCCTATGGTCACCTTTCTCTTACAGATCTTCTCAAACGCAAACTCCGTAAACACCGTGGACGCCACTGTCACAAGAATCAATAAAAGCGCCTTCGGTCCGAAGTTGTAAATCCCAAATCCAGCTGCAGGAAGAAGGGCGAACACCACGGTGAGCATAATATTTGCAGTGGTGGACTTCGATCTGACATGAGGATTTGACGATACTTTTAATAATTCACTCATCTCTACAGTCTATGCTCCTTTCATCGTAACTGTTCAGTAATTTCACAGTTACCTTTCTTCTTACTTTTTCTTTTTGGCAAGCATAAGCTTACGCATGGATTTTATATTTTGTGTCAACGGTCTCTTAGCCGGACATACAAAACTGCAGCAGCCGCATTCGCAGCACTCCATGCCATCATGGGCAAGAAAAGTCTCCTCATCTCCATGTTCAGCAGCAACCGCCAAAAGCTTCGGCACGACACGCCCGGGACAAACTTCTACACAGCGGCCGCAATTAATACAGGCACTTGGCTCCATACGGGACACCTCGTCCTCGGTGAGGCACAAAAGCGCCGAAGCAGTCTTTGTGGTGGGCACATCCAACCCAAAGAGAGCGAAGCCCATCATGGGACCACCGGAGATTACTTTTACGGGATCCTGTTTGAAACCGCCCGCCTCCTCCACCAACTCATGATAATTTGTTCCGATCCGCACGATAAAGTTCTGCGGATTCGCGATCGCATCGCCGGTCACCGTGACAATGCGGTTCATCAAAGGTTTGCCCTCAATCACCGCATGATAAATCGCCACTACCGTATCTACATTATTCACCACACAGCCTGCATCTGCGGGAAGCATGGAAGAATTGATAGCCCTGCCTGTGGTCGCATATATAATCTGCCGTTCTGCTCCCTGAGGATACTTGGTCCTAAGCTCCTTGACACTGATGCGCGGCTCATCCTTGGTCAGCTCCTTCAATTTCTCTATGCAGTCCGGCTTGTTGTCCTCCACCGCAAGAATGCCCCTGGCATTCTCAAAAAGCTGAAGAGACACCTTCAGACCCCCTACCAGCTTCTCCGGCTCTTCAATCATCCTTCTATAATCAGAAGTCAAATAAGGCTCACACTCTGCACAGTTCGCAATCACATAATCAATTTTCTCAGGTTCCTTGGGGGAAAGCTTGATAAAAGTGGGAAAACCTGCGCCTCCCATACCGACAATACCGGCCTCTTTCACACACTCAATGATCTCTTCCCTCGTCATCTCCTCGAGAGGCTTGCGCTTCGGATACGTCACCTCCTCATAGAGGCCGTCGTTCTCAACAATGATACTCATCACGCTGTCGCCCGTGACCACGCGTCTTGGCTCAATAGCCTTTACAGTTCCCGATACTGTCGCGTAGATGGGTGCAGACACAAATCCGCCCGCCTCCGCAATCTTCTGGCCAGTCAATACTCTGTCGCCCTTCTCCACGATGGGTTTGGCGGGCGCCCCGATATGCTGGGACAGCGGATAAACCAGATCCCCTTTGGGCAGCACTGCCTTGATAGGCTTATCCTTTGATAAATCCTTTCCGTCATAAGGATGTATGCCGCCGTTAAATGTTCGTTTTGCCATACCTATAACTATGCTCCTTTCCCATCCTCACTCTGATAAAACACTTATTATAAATATACTATTTTTCGACGAAAAAAACCACTGTTAATTCAAAAAAAGAGAATGGCCATTTCTGACCATTCCCTTCGTCGTAAAAAACTAACAGATAAACTTTCTTTTTTCGTAATCACTACTTTAACAGCGGTGCCTTCCTGCTCCCTATTGTCCTGTTGTAGGCGTAGGCGTAACTGCAACCTTCTTCTCAGTCCTCGAGCCTTTGTACAGACAGTTCTTACCGCTTACCTTTGCCGCCTTAATGGTAATTGCATAGGTGCCGTCTTTATTTTGTCTTATCCTGCTCACATCGTAATCCACACCCTGTTTCAGCTCCACCTCGTTATAAAGAACTTTCACATTAGCTGCATCGCCGCCGGTCGTTGACACTTTAATGTTTGCATTTTTGCTTGCCAGATTGAGCTGCCCGAATTTGATCTTAATCTTCTCTTTTACATTTTTATAATTTCCACCAAGTGCTAAGATCTTCACCTCGTATGCTTTTCCCATCTGGATATTAGACTTTATCTGTCCGTTTTCGTCCAGAATGTCACTCTTATTGATAAACTCAATCCTATAATCCACGCCTTCCGTGAGAACACGCTTTCCATCCTTGACCGTAAGTTTAATGTCATCACGGCTGCCGTTCTTCGGAATGGCTGTCCCCGCGGATACTTTCACGCTCTTGATATCCTTTTGAGCAATGCTAAAGGTCACTGGAGCGGACACGCCGTAATATCCGGAAACTGAGCCGTCTCTCTTCTTCTTAGCAACGCCCACAATCCGTACTTCTGCCGTTTTCTCACCCGCATCGACATTGTTTCTGTAAACAGCCTTAAATTCCGCTGCCTTTGGAGCGTTTGAACCGCTTAATTTCACTCTGGGTTTCTGAGCCCTGCCATTATAGGTGTATCCTTTTTTCGGTATCGTAAGACAACTATCATTAAATACTACATCTGTAATAGGGGTCACCTGCACGTCTTTGCCAAAAATAACAAGCTTGGCTTTTTTGTTGGATATTCCTGTATAGTTACCCCCGTCCTTTGCCTGAACTTTTAATTCGGCCTTATCAAAAAAGTCGTTGTCACCGCAGGTTAAGGTTCCCCCCTTGCTTAAGTTGACAAGTGTTCCGTTTCTTGTTGTGGATACAAGGATTTCATATTCATCGGATGAAATCTCATAATTTCCGTCCATCACGACCAGTGTCTTTTTCAGGTTCTCTACCAGATCGTCGCCCATCTTGACGGCGCCAACCTCGGAAAGCGTAACTCCCTTCATGTTTTTCTGCTGAATCGCAAACGTT
Organism: Lachnospiraceae bacterium UBA7060; assembly: GCA_002493835.1. Lineage (GTDB taxonomy): Bacteria > Bacillota > Clostridia > Lachnospirales > Lachnospiraceae > UBA3282. The sequence goes on from DLAA01000082.1 coordinate 3,651, forward strand.
TTTGTCACATAACCTGCATACTCGCCAATACCCCGGACGGTAACGGCTGCCGCATTACCGGCATTCACATTATTGGAATAATCCACTACATAGTCCGCATTCAGTTTCAGCTTGCTCTTGCCGTTGTACTTCACAGTGACCGTCGGGCAAATCTGCTCCCCTGTATAGGTATAGCCCTTTCTAGGTATTGTTACAGTTACATCATTCTCTCCAATCAGAGATTTCTTCACGCTCGATACGTTGATTACTACAGGTTCTCCGTATGCCACCTGATAATTTGAGCCCGCATCGCCGCCTGCCGCCTGCACTCTGTAAGAACTACCCGCTGTATTTACATTTTTCTCATCCCCTTCTACTATCTTGAGGACCGGTTCTTTGATCCAGTTATCACCATCGACAAATGATTCCGTTGTCTCGATGGTATACTCTGAAGACTTGAGAGGTTCGCCCGCAGGTGTTTCGTTTTTCCCTGGCTTTATCGTCGCTGTCACCGGTTTCTGCTCGATTTCTATCGCAAAATCTTTGCTGCCCTCCCATGTCTCGGCAGTTTCCGGTATGCTGATCGTCAATGTATATATTCCCGCGTCTTTCGGCGCTTCCGTCAACACTTCATCATTCAGAGACCAGACAAGCTCTAACTCTCCGGCATAAACATATTTACTCACGACTGAGTTTTTTACATTGTCTTTTGTTATGTAATCAAACGGTTTTCCATCATAAATCTTCTTTCTCGGTACTTCTTCCTTTAAATCAAATTCATACAACGACTTGCCGTTCTCCCCGTGTTTCGCAACAGACAACGTGCCGTTTTTCAGATCCAGATTATAATTCTTTTCTTTCGCTGCCTCTACTTTGGCGGATACGATGATTGCATAGTCTCCGTCTTTCGTTGTATCATCAATCTTATCCGCGTATGTGGCTTCCGGCTTGCCGTCTTCTGCCCACTGATCCTCATAACTAAGTTCATCATACGGCTTCAGTTTTAACTCCTCCGGAAGGGCCGCGCCATTCGCAATGCCGTAACTCTCTGCCTCTATGGTGATTGTACGAGGGGTAATCATCAGCTTCGCAAAATCGGTTGCCTCACTCTCCTTATAGGCTTCATCCCCTTTGTACGCCGCCTTCACATAGTAGCCCTTCTCATCTACGTCGACCGGAGATGCCTCGAGCGGTTTTTGCTCAGAGTCAAAAAACTCGAAATTATAGTTATCTTTATCCTTCAGCAGCTCTACTTCCTTGCCTCCATCTTTTTCTGTCGCTTTGATTTCCTTAATTACGGCATCTATGATGTTGTCAACAGGATTTTTGCTGCCGCCCTCGCCATACACGACGCTCATATCTCCAAGCTGAAGCTGCAGTTCTGTCTTCTCATCCCCTTCAGCCACGCCCACTGTCATTGCACCATTATTTACTACAAGATCATAATCATTTTCGCAGTCAACTTTCAATTTGGCTTCCACTAAGACAACATAATTGCCGGCCACCGTGGTATCGATGTTCTCGTCCTCAAATTTAGCTGTCGGCTCCACTTCCCACTCATCATCATAAGGAAGCCCCAGGCTGCCTTCCCCTTTTTCCACCAGTCCCTCTATGATCAGGTGCTTCTTCATCTCTTCCGCGTCAGGCAATGCCGCGCCGTTCTCGATTGCAAAATCTTCCACGTTCACCGCGATGGATCTTTTTGTAATCTCAAATGCCTCCTTCGCGCTCTCTCCCCAACACGGAACTCCTTCGGCATCGACATATTCATATTTTGCAGCTACCTTATACGCGCCTGCTTTTCTTACATCCTTTTCCGCTATTTCCTCATTTCCGCTCTCATCAAAATATTGGAAAGTAAGCGTGCCTTCCTCGTCAAGGCTCACCTCTTCGCTTCCATATGCAGCAGTTACAGCAAATTTGGCTTGCTCAAACTCACCGTATACAATTTTCTTATTTGTCTCAACCTTCAGTTCAAGCTTCTTGCCGATTGTCAATTTGCCGGCCGTGGCAGAAACCGTCACCTCGTAATTATCTGCCTTGGCGTCACCCTTCAGACTCAGCTTTGGCTGGCCTGTTATCACCAAATCATATACGCCCATTTCAGGGACGGTGATCGTTTCCTCTCCCTTTTTAACCGCGCAGGCCGCTTTATAATCTGCAGCAAGCTCTTCATCATATGCCAGTTCGCTGTCCTTTGCTAACTCCGCCTCCCACATCTCTGGAAATTGCCCGCTTGTAAACTCACTTAACTCCATATTCTGGTCTTTGGGTTTTATTGTGATTGGTTTTGGGGCAATCGTAAAAGATACGTATTCTGAACCCTTACTTTTATAATGACTCTCTTCATAACTATATGCCCGGACAAAATAACTCCCAGCATCCTTCGGCGCATCCGGCAATTCCACCTTTTGGGCGTCATAATATTTTAACAGGCAGTCTTTCTCGCCGTCAAATCCCACAATATCCGCCTCTGTTGTGTCTGAACCTTCTAAAGGATGCGCTTTCACCGTGACTTTGTCTTTCAGGGCTTCGCCGCCTTCACCATAAACAATGCCCTCTGATACCGCTACCTGCAATGCAACCGCATAATTTAATGAACGTGAACTTGTATTTGTATTCGTATTTGTATTTGTGCTTGTAGATGTTGCCTTGCTTTTTTCCTCCCCTTCTCTTCCGCTCACCGCATACAGGTCATGTAACAGGTTATCCCACCAGCTTCCCCCTGAATCCTCTGTCTCCTGGCGTACAGCCTCCCGCCCCGCAGCCAAAGCAATTCCGGCAGGTGGCATTGCGATTGCAGCAGCAAGAATCACTGCCATAATTTTAACGCCTGTCTTTTTTCTAAACATATTTTCTCCTCCTTCGCACAGATCGTGCCTTTTTTTTACTGCATCATCACAGCCAACTACCAGGCGGAATCACTCGGTACCATCCTTCCACCGATAATTGCTTTTTTTATGATTTTATATTTTAGCATATCATTTTAGCAATTGCAATCAATTTAGCAATTTTAATATTAAAATCATCAAAAAGGCAACCTTGTGCCAATCCCAAATAAAAATGCATTTTTTATATCTTTCATGGCAAAAATATAAAAAAAGCAACTTTTTCTTTTTGACCTTATTTTTCTTTATACTAAGTATTCGAAGAATATCTTTTTACCCTTTCCGTGCCGTATTTCAAATACATTATGTTTCAGGTATTTCGCTGCCGCCATTTCATGAAAGGTTTGATGATGTACATGGATACCATTGGTGAAAGAATAATTTTTTTAAGAGAAGAACGTGAAATAAGCCAGAAGGCTCTTGCAATTGAAATTGGCATCACTGCCACGACACTTTCCAGATATGAGAATGACATATATGAACCTAAAGCAGAAATCATACGCCGCCTTGCCGTGGCCCTGGATACGACTTCTGATTTCCTCATCGGCCTATGCGCTGATTTCCATAAGCCGAATGAATCAACCCCTTACACAAATCTCTCCGCCAAAGAACATCGGCTGGTTAAAAATTACAGGGAATTGAGCGAATGCAACCGCGCACGGATCGATGAGCGCGTCATCACGCTGCTTGAACTTGGAGAAGATTGATTACCAGCCTTGGTATACTATTTTTAGACCAAAAAAACTACTGCTCATTTCAAAAATGTGCTAAACTGTCATCAGATGTGTTATAGATTGAAAGAAGTTTTAAGCGGAGGGAACTATGCAAATTGTAAATCGGACTCTGGAACCTTTCCAAATCAACTATCCCTTGGAGCGGATTGCGTCCTTGGAGAAAATCCTGTTTTTGGATATCGAGACCACCGGCTTTACTGCGAAAAGCTCCTCCCTGTATCTGATTGGGGCAGCTTTTTTCAAAGACAACCGTTGGCAGGTCAGACAGTGGTTTTGTGAAAACCCCGCTGAAGAGGCATCCACACTGGACGCTTTTTTCGCTTTTGCCGCCGATTATACCCATTTGATCCACTTTAACGGCAACAACTTTGACCTTCCCTATCTTCTACAGAAATGTGAACAACATAAGTTATCGCACAATTTTGACAATTTTGAAGGAATTGATCTGTACAGAAGGCTCTCTCCCTACAAAGCTTTTCTGCACACCCCAAACTGTAAACAGAAAACATTGGAAGGCCTGCTTGGAATTCATCGGGAAGACCGTTTCCCCGGCGGTGAATTAATCGAAATTTACAAAAATTATGTGCAGAACCCACAGGAAGATGCCCGCTTTCTCCTGCTTCTGCACAACAGTGACGACGTCAAAGGAATGCTGCAGATTCTTCCCCTTCTGGCATTCTATGACATCTTTAACGGAACTATCCGGGCAAAAAAAGTGCAGGCAAACAGCTATGTTGACTATCATGGTCAGGATAAGCAGGAGCTCTTAATGAAGCTGGCTCTGCCCACGCCCCTGCCTTTCTCAATCTCCAATTTAACTAATAGCTGTTATTTCAGTGGTGAAGATGCTGAAGGAATACTAAAAGTGCCTCTGTATGAGGAAGAGATGAAGTATTTCTACTCTAATTATAGAGACTACTACTATCTGCCTCAGGAAGATATTGCACTCCACAAATCCGTATCCTCCTTCGTAGATCCGTCGCACCGCATTCAAGCTGCAGCCGCCACCTGTTATACACGCAAATACGGCCAATTTCTTCCTCAGTGGGATATTTTTATGGAACCATTTTTCAAACGAGATTACAAAAGTAAGGAATACTTCTTCGAACTTACAGACGAGCTGAAGACCGATAGAGATCTCTTTTCCCGCTATGCCCAGTATCTGCTGAGTAAAATGGCAAAAACATATTAGTATTCGAGTAGGGAAGATTTTCTTCCCCTACTCGCAGCACGCACCCCTGCGCACAAAAAAAGAGGGCAGTTCCCGCAGGAATTGTCCTCTTCTTATATTTTTCATCATATTATTCTTGCTGTTATGTATCACTCGTTACGCATCACTTGTTATATGCCATCTGTTACATAACGCTTGTTGCACCAGCAGAGCATTCTACATAGGTCTCTGATAAAAGAAAGAATTTTTGCGATCAAACCCAACATCTTTGTGATTGATAATCTGCTCGGTGCTGCCGATAAACAAATAGCCGCCCGGTTTCAAACTTTTCTGGAATTTTCGGAATACCTCGTCCTTCGCTTCCTCTGTAAAGTAAATCAATACATTACGGCAAACTATCAAATGAAAATCTGTAAGATAAGTATCCTTTAGAAGATTATGCTCCTTAAATTCCACCCTTGACTTAACTTCCTCGGAGATTTGATACGATGGTCCAACCTTTGTAAAAAACTTCTTTTTCAGATCTGCCGGTACACCCACCACACTCTTTTCCGTATACAAACCCAGTTTAGCTTTCTCGATTACCTGCTTATCCAAATCTGTTGCGTAAATTCTAATCTGGTTCATCGGCACATGTCTCGAAAGTGCCATAACCAGCGAATATGGTTCATCCCCTGTGGAGCATGCTGCACTCCAAATTTTGAGATTTTTCCCAAACCGATTAATCAACTCAGGAAAAATATCCTTATCCAAAAGCTGCCATTGATCAACATTCCTATAAAATTCGGATACATTGATTGTAAGATAATTGACAAACTCCTCAAACCTGTCCTTGTCTTTCTTGAGGACATCAATATATTTATCATATCCTACAACTTTATTCTTGGAAATTAACGTATCAATCCGGCGCTTCATCTGTTTTTCTTTATAAGCGTTTAAATCAATTTTGGTAAGGTCATAAACTGCTTTCTTAAAGTATTCATAGTCATATGCCATGATAATCTCCCATCCTTATTCCTTTATGACATTATGAAAAGAAGCCTTAAAAGTGCACCATGCAAAAGCTCTCTATTCCTCATTTCCATCAGCTATCACCGCATCGATGTCCACCGAAACAGCATCCTCGTCGCTGGTCTTCTCTGCCTTGGGCTCCGCAAGCATTGCCTTAATGCTCAAGCTGATTTTCTTGTCCGCCTCATTAAAGTCAACGACCTTTGCCGTCACCTCTTCACCGCTCTTTAACACATCAGACGGCTTGTCTATATGCTCCTTGGATATCTGGGACACATGAAGAAGAGCATCAATACCTGGCTCCAATTCAATAAATGCACCAAAATCAGTCATACGTGCAACCTTACCAGTCACTACCGTACCCACCGCGTACTTGTCTGCCGCATTTTTCCAGGGATTCTGATCCTCAAACTTAAGGCTCAGTGCAATCTTCGTACCAGAAATATCCTTGATCAACACTTTAACTACATCGCCGACCTTGAACACCTTCTTCGGATTCTCCACTCTGCCCCAGGACATCTCTGAAATGTGGAGCAGGCCATCACAGCCGCCCAAATCGATGAATGCACCAAAATCAGTCACATTCTTAACAGTACCTTCCACAGTGTCACCAATCTTAATTGTCTCAAACAGCTTCTTCTGCAGTTCAGCCTTCTCCTCAAGAATAAGCTGCTTTCTGTCGCCGATATATCTTCTTCTCTTAGGATTATACTCGCTGATCACAAACTGAATCTCCTGACCCGCATATTTGTTCAAATCCTTCTCATAGGTATCGGATACAAGGCTTGCAGGAATAAAAATCCGCACTTCCTCCACCACCACGCTTAAACCGCCGTCAAGAACCTGAGCGACCTTAGCTGTAAGCACTTCTCTGTTTTCATAAGCTTCCTCAATGCGCTTATTTCCTCTGTCTGCCGCAAGACGTTTGTAAGTAAGAAGCACCTGCCCCTCACCGTCATTCACCTTAAGCACCTTCACTTCCATGGTATCTCCAGGCTTTGCAACGGTTGTCAAATCTACATTGGGTTCGTTTGTATATTCATTTCTCGTTAATACGCCATCCGACTTATATCCGATGTTGAGAATGATTTCTTCCGGTTTTACATCGATAACGGTACCTTCAACAACCTCTCCTGTGTGTATTGTCCTTAAGGACTCTTCTAACATTTGTTCAAAAGTTAATTC
>DLAA01000091.1:0-15156 GCA_002493835.1 Lachnospiraceae bacterium UBA7060
GGGACTTTTTTCACAGCCCCTTTTATGTATACTTAATGTTAATCTAGAATGAATTTCATGGGGAGGCTGTACATGAATCAGGAATCTTTTTCTTTTGTTGTATATATGATACATGCCTGTGCGAATAAATGGAATATGATGCCTTCCGAGGTATATCAAAAATTGCAGAGTGCGGGCTGTATTCAGCGTTATCTCATGCCGCATTATGATATTTTGCATACGCAAGGGACGGGTTATATAGTGGACGATATAAAAGAATATTTGAAAGTGCGGGGTGTAGTTGTATGATTGTTTATCATGGCTCGACAGAGATTGTAAAGAAACCAGATGTACAGCACTCTTATCGTACACTTGATTTTGGCAGGGGCTTTTATGTAACAACGGTCCGGGAACAGGCCGAAAGATGGGCGAGACGTAAGGCGGATATTTTGGGGCGAATAAGCAATCGTGAATATTTACCGGATGCATGATGATACCAATGGATTTCACGTAAAATTATTTGAGGAAGATTTAATCGAATGGATTGATTTTGTGTGCAGGTGTAGGGATGGAGAGAAGGATTATCAGAAGTATTTGATTATAAGGTGCTTGTTCAAATTTTGTGTGAAACAGAAAGAGAACTATTTGCCTGTAATTAGCTTCTTGCATCCTTTACTTTCCTCTGGTACCACCTCCCTAACAAATAAAAAGAAAGGAATCCTTTCACTATTTAACTTTACAAATGTATCTAGTGATGATTCTCTCGATTGGAAGGACTACGGAGTAGACGACATTGTCAAGCGCGTGGTGGAGTCCGACAAGCTGAACAACGGCGCGATCATACTCATGCACAACGGCGCGAAGTACACGGCAGACGCGCTGGAATCCGTGATCACGGGCCTTCAGGATAAGGGGTATGAGCTTGTACCCATCTCACAGTTGATCTATAAGGATAAGTATCACATGAAAGCGGACGGGACACAGGTGTCTGGGGAGTAAGAAAGATATGGGTTATAGAAAAAATCTGCATTGTTAAAATGCAGATTTTTTTTGTATACTGCTATTCTATGGAGAACTCTATGAAGGAGAGCTTGGGTGAAGGTATATTGTTATCCCTCACGTATTTCCAATAAATCTGAAATATCACAATGCAGATATTCACACAACTTTATAATCAAATTGGCGTCAATGCGCTGAAAGTCATCTCTGCAATAGCGGTTAAAATTGCCTCTTTGCAGATCTAAATCTTTACAAATTCTGGTCTTGCTAATTTTCTTTTCTTCCAGTAATTCTACTATGCGTATATGCAAATACTTCATATCTGTACCGCTCCTATATATATTTTAAACAGAAATTGTAAATTTAAATACTATGTATATAGTCAGTGGATATATATAAAGTGTATAATTAGACACTACTAAAAGTAAATGAAAAGTGAAATATTATATATTATTGGAGGAAAATATTTATGGTATGGTTGATTTTTATTGTAATTGTGATAGCAGGAAATCTTATCTGTCTTTGGCATTTTGTAAAACATTTGAGAGATAAAGGATCCAAAGATAAGCGGAGCGGATATGGGCCATGCCGCTTTAGGCATTGTGGCGGGATTACCGAGGAGGAGAAAGAAGAGCTGCTAAAATACTTGGAGCAGTTATAAAGAATATTCCCATAAAAATCTGCATTGTTAAAATGCGGATTTTTTTGTATACTTATTTCTAGTACAACGGATATGAAGTTGTTTTACGTTAAACGCAGAATTGCAATTGCTTTTCCTACACCGCTGATTTTCTTCCTTGTATCTGAAGCAAGTATCCTGCGTGGATATACCAAAGACTTAGTATTCGTTGTACTAGTATAGACGAGACAGAAGAACGGAGGATAAATATGCCACGCAGAACAGACATTCATAAAGTTTTGATCATTGGCTCGGGCCCTATCATCATCGGACAGGCCTGCGAGTTTGACTATTCGGGAACCCAGGCGTGTAAGGCGCTCCGAAAGCTTGGATACGAGATTGTGCTCGTCAATTCCAATCCGGCCACGATAATGACGGACCCGGAGACGGCGGATGTGACTTATATTGAGCCGCTCAATGTAGAACGGCTGGAACAGATCATTGCAAAGGAGCGTCCTGACGCGCTGCTTCCCAATCTGGGAGGGCAGTCCGGGCTGAACCTGTGCGCGGAGTTGAACAAAGCGGGTATTTTGGATAAATATAACGTCAAGGTCATCGGCGTGCAGGTGGATGCCATCGAGCGCGGCGAGGATCGCATCGAGTTTAAGAAGACCATGAATAAGCTGGGTATTGAGATGGCCCGCAGCGAGGTGGCCTATTCCGTGGAGGAGGCGCTCTCCATCGCGGACAAGCTGGGTTATCCGGTGGTGCTGCGCCCCGCTTACACCATGGGCGGTGCAGGCGGCGGTCTGGTCTACAACAGAGAGGAGCTGAAGGTGGTATGTGCCAGAGGTCTGCAGGCAAGTCTTGTGGGGCAGGTGCTGGTGGAAGAGTCCATCCTCGGCTGGGAGGAGCTGGAGCTTGAGGTGGTGCGGGATGCGGATAACAACATCATCACGGTCTGTTTTATTGAAAATATCGATCCGCTGGGAGTTCACACGGGTGATTCTTTCTGTTCCGCGCCCATGCTGACGATTTCCGAGGAATGTCAGAAACGATTACAGGAGCAGGCGTACCGAATTGTGGAATCGGTGCAGGTGATCGGTGGCACGAACGTGCAGTTTGCCCACGACCCGGTGACGGACCGGATTATCGTGATTGAGATCAATCCCCGGACGTCCCGTTCTTCCGCGCTGGCGAGTAAAGCCACGGGCTTTCCGATTGCGCTGGTGTCCTCCATGCTGGCGGCGGGATTGACTTTGAAGGACATTCCCTGCGGCAAATATGGGACGTTAGACAAATATGTGCCGGACGGCGACTATGTGGTGATCAAGTTTGCGCGCTGGGCCTTTGAGAAATTTAAGGGCGTGGAGGACAAGCTGGGTACCCAGATGCGCGCCGTAGGTGAAGTGATGAGCATCGGTAAAACGTATAAAGAGGCGTTACAGAAGGCCATCCGCTCCCTGGAGACAGGTCGTTACGGTCTGGGACACGCGAAGGATTTTGACACGCTGCCGAAGGAGGAACTGTTAAGACGGCTGAACAGCCCGTCCAGCGAGAGGCATTTCCTCATGTATGAGGCGCTCAGAAAGGGCGCAACGGTGGAGGAAATTTTTGAGATCACCAAGGTGAAGGCTTACTTTATCGAGCAGATGAAGGAGCTGGTGGAGGAAGAGGAGGCCATTCTGAAATACAGAGGAGGCTCGTCACAGAGTGAGGCTGGTGGGATCGGGGGCGCACTGCCACTGCCCGACGAAATGCTTGTGACAGCCAAGAAGGACGGCTTTTCCGACAAATATCTGAGTGAACTTCTGGAGATACCCGAGGCGGATATCAGAGGACGCCGCCTTGCGCTCGGCGTGGAGGAGGCTTGGGAGGGTGTGCATGTCAGCGGCACGAAGAACAGCGCCTACTACTATTCCACCTACAATGCGCCGGATAAAAACCCGGTGAATGAGGAGAAACAGAAAATTATGATCCTGGGCGGCGGGCCCAACCGGATCGGGCAGGGCATCGAGTTTGACTATTGCTGTGTGCATGCGGCGATGGCGCTGAAAAAGCTGGGCTTTGAGACGATCATTGTGAACTGCAATCCGGAGACGGTGTCCACCGACTATGATACCTCCGACAAGCTGTATTTTGAACCGCTTACTTTGGAGGATGTGCTGAGTATCTATAACAAAGAGAAACCGCTTGGCGTGATTGCGCAGTTTGGCGGGCAGACGCCCCTAAATCTGGCCTCCGAGCTGGAGGCGAACGGGGTTCGCATTTTGGGGACTTCCCCCTCCGTGATCGATCTGGCGGAGGACCGCGACCAGTTCCGCGCCATGATGGAGAAACTCTCGATTCCTATGCCGGAGTCGGGTATGGCGACGACGGTGGAGGAGGCGCTTGGCATCGCGGCGGAAATCGGTTATCCAGTGATGGTGCGCCCTTCCTATGTGCTTGGCGGCAGAGGGATGGAAGTGGTTTACGACGATGACAGTATGACGGAATACATGAATGCGGCGGTGGGCGTGACGCCTGACCGGCCGATTCTGATCGACCGTTTCTTAAATCACGCGTTGGAATGCGAGGCGGATGCCATCAGCGACGGCGCACATGCCTTTGTGCCCGCAGTGATGGAGCATATCGAGCTGGCCGGAATCCACTCCGGGGATTCGGCCTGCATCATCCCTTCCGTGCACATTCCTCCAAAGAGCGTGGAGACGATAAAAGAATACACGAGAAAGATTGCGGAAAAGATGCATGTAAAGGGACTGATGAACATGCAGTATGCCATCGAGAACGGTAAGGTGTTCGTGCTGGAGGCCAATCCCAGAGCGTCCCGTACCGTGCCGCTTGTATCGAAGGTCTGCAATATCCGCATGGTGCCGCTTGCCACTGAAATCATCACTTCGGAGCTTACGGGAAGGCCGTCCCCGATTCCGGGATTAAAAGAACAGGTGATACCAAATTACGGCGTGAAGGAGGCGGTGTTCCCCTTCAACATGTTCCCGGAGGTGGATCCGATTCTTGGGCCGGAAATGCGCTCCACGGGCGAGGTGCTGGGGCTTTCCCGTTCCTACGGCGAGGCTTTCTTCAAGGCCCAGGAGGCGGTGCAGTCGAAACTGCCGCTTGAGGGCACGGTATTGATTTCCGTGAACAAGAAGGATAAGGACGAAGTGGTGGAAGTGGCGAAGAGTCTGGCCGAGGACGGTTTCAAGGTTGTAGCTACCGAAGGGACGTATAACTTGATCACCGCGGCGGGGGTTCCGGCAGCGAAGGCGAAGAAACTCTCCGAGGGACGGCCTAACGTGGGCGATATGATCACCAACGGCGATTTTGATCTGATCATCAACTCCCCTGTGGGCAAGGACAGCGTCCACGATGACAGTTATCTGCGCAAGGCGGCGATTAAGGCGAAAGTGCCCTATATCACCACAGTGGCGGCGGCGAAGGTGACGGCGGAGGGGATCCATTACCTGAAAACCCACAAGGGAAGCGAGGTGAAGTCGCTGCAGGAGCTGCACGGGGAGATACATGATAAAGAATGATCGTGGACCAAAAGAGATATTTTTCAAAAATGAATTGACGTTTTTGCCAGAAAATTGACGTTCTTGCCAAAGTACTTTCCTTTTATTTTAATCATCTGTAAGATAAAAAAGATTGAGTTGACGCAGGATGGAAGGGAAAGGAAAAAGCAATGATAGTAAGGCTTTACGGCATCGCTTTTTGTATGTCAATTATGTTTCTTTTGATATTGATTGCTTTAGGGCAGAAACAGAAGGTCACGAACTTTCTGTTGCTGTTTATGGCGATCGCAATCAGCAATTTTGGTTATTATTCCATTTGCACAGCCGATTCGTTGGAGCAAGCGGTTAACGCAAATTGTCTCGTATATCTGGGAGGAGTATTTGTCCCGATTCTGCTTTTTTTGAGCATAGCCGGGCTATGTCAGCAGCCGGTTGAGAGGCTGCTGGTCCTGCCCCTTTTGGCATTTGCGTCCGTGATTTTGCATTTTGTATTCCGAATCGGCTCGGACACGGATTTTTACAGCAGAGTGGAACTGGTCACAAGAGAGGGCATCTCTTTTTTGAAGAAAGAATACGGGCCAATGCATACGCTGTATCCGGTGTTTGTTTTTCTGTGTATGGCATTGTGCCTACGGGTGCTGACTGTCTCCTTTTTTCGACAAAAGAGGATCTCTTATAAAGTGATCTTAAGCCTTTTTATCGCGCAGATGTTTTCCATAGGCGTCTATGTGGGAGAGAGATTGCTTCATTCTGAGACGGAATGGATGGTTTTTGTCTATCTGCTGGACGAAATATTGATTTTGGTGCTGATCCGCAGGATCGGTATGTATGAGGTGGCGGATCACATTGCAAACGCGTTGAAGGAGCATAGTACATACGGCTATCTGGTTTTTGACAGGAAACATAATTATCTTGGATGCAACGAGAAGGTGAAGGAGTATCTGCCGGAGGCATCCGAACTCAGGGTTGATCACAAAATCGGTAAGGAAAATACGTTTCTGTATAACAATGTGGAGCTTAGGCTGCAGCAGGTGTGGAGAGAGGACTATTATATTGTCAGAGGAGAGAAAGAGCTTCGCTGTTCTGTCAGGACACTGTATCACGGCATGCAAAAGAAAAAAGTTGGTCTGATGGTTGAAATCCTGGACGATACGCAGAGAAGGCGGTATGTCCGCCTTTTGAACCATTACAATACAGAGTTGGAAAGAGCGGTGCAGGAAAAGACGGAGCATATCAGTAAGATGCAGGACAAAATACTTCTCGGCGTGGCGGATATGATTGAGAGCAGGGACAGCAGCACCGGCGGGCACGTGAAAAGGACGAGCGATGTGGTGAGGATATTCACGGGGGAATTGGAAGAATTTGAAATTCCCGATGGGTTCTCGAAGGACTTCCTTGACTATGTCGCAAAGGCGGCGCCGATGCATGACCTCGGAAAAATCACCGTGGATGACAGAATTCTGCGCAAACCAGGGAGATTTACGCCGGAGGAGTTTGAGGAGATGAAGAATCATGCTGGCAGGGGCGGAGAAATCGTGGCGCGGGTGCTGTGTGGCGTGGAAGATGAAACGTTTATCCGAATTGCGGAGAATATGGCGCACTATCACCATGAAAAATGGGACGGCTCGGGATATCCCGACCATCTGTCAGGGAGTGGAATCCCTCTGGAGGCGCGGATTATGGCGCTGGCGGATGTCTTTGATGCGCTGGTGAGCAAGCGATGTTACAAGGAGAGCATGGATTATGACACGGCCTTTCACATCATAGAGGAGTCTCTCGGTAGTCATTTTGATCCGGAACTGGGGAGGGTGTTTATCGAATGCAGGGAGAAATTGACAGAGTATTATGACAGGGAGTTTGCATTCCGGATGTCCTGATGGTTACAACGGAGGCGTTTTCTCTGCGGATTATTCCACGTTGGATTTGGATTCGAGCACGAGATGTGGGATTATTTTTTGATATCCAACGATGGAAAGAGATTCAAATTACACAAATGGCAGTGGATATAGATAAATATTTGACAGATGACAAAGACTGTGCTATTCTATCTGAAAATTCAAAGAGAAGAAAGAATGGAAAAAGTGCTCTGGCATGGAGGTAAATATGTTTAACAGGAATTTGGTCCCGTTTATGGTCATTATGGGTATGATGCAGATGTTTCAGATTACGGTCAAGACTTAAGGCAGCAAAAGCCGCAAGCGCATGGCCGTAAGACGGAAGGTCTTATTTGGCCGTGCGGGAGTCCGGATTTTTGGATAGGAGAACCGCATGGGAAATACACGAGGGTGTATGGAACAGGCGGTTCTTTTGTGTTGAAAGGAGAACAGATTCAAAAAGCACACTGATGTGCTGATTTTTGAATCGCAAATCTGTGCAGAGGCGTCACAAATTCGGTTGATCGCAGAGCAGAATCGGAGTATTCCTTCCGAAAACTCCAAAATTCTGCTCGCGTTCCTCAGCTTAGTACTTCAGAATGGAGGGAGTCATGCAGGCAATCACGGTAGAAAATTTATCGAAAACCTTTCGAGTAAAGCGAAAGGAAAAGGGAATGCGCGGCAGCATCAAAGCGATCGTTCATCCGCAGACAGAGGAGATTCAGGCGGTGAAAGGGGTCACCTTCAACGTGCAAGAGGGGGAGATGCTGGCTTTTATCGGCCCAAACGGTGCGGGAAAGAGTACTACCATCAAGATGCTGACGGGAATCCTCTATCCTGACGGGGGACGGGTGGAGGTGCTGGGGCTTGACCCGACGAAAAAGAGGAGACAGCTTGCCTACCGGATCGGTACGGTGTTCGGTCAGAAGGAGCAGCTCTGGACGCATCTGACGCCCTACGATAACTTTCGTTTTTTCGGGGCCATCTACGATCTTTCGGAGCGGGAGACGGAGGAGCGGATAGTAGAGTTAGCAGAGCGGTTTGAGTTGGAAGACTTTATTGACACACCTGTCAGAAATTTGTCGCTGGGACAGCGCATCCGGTGCGAGATCGCAGCGTCGCTGATCCATAAGCCAAAGGTGCTGTTTTTGGATGAGCCGACGATCGGACTGGATCCGGTGGTGAAAGAAAATGTCCGGGAGCTGATCAGGCAGATGAACCGGGAGGAAAACACCACGATTTTTCTGACCAGCCACGACGTGGGGGATATCGAAAAACTTTGCAGGCGCATTATCATTGTGAACGACGGGCAGATTGTGCTGGACGATTCTGTGGAGCGGTTGAAACACCATTATCAGGATAAGCGGGCCGCAGATATTCAGGCGCGAGATCAGGAGCGTGATGGGGCAGCAGAGTGTGTGGAATCTCCGGGTATATCGCTGGAGGAGATCATTGTGGATATCTACAGATCAAAAGAGGGTGGGTGACCTATGGAAAAATACAGGGACAAAAATGGCTCAAGGAATCAAAGAGGCTGGCGCTATAGAGGGGGAAGTTATAAGCCATGGCGTAAGTATGCGGTCATTTATCGGTCCGTACTGATGGAGAACCTGCAGTATGCGGCTAATGTGGCAATGGGATTTTTGACTTATTTTGTTTTTATCTTTATTTTTGTCAAGCTCTGGGGGTATATGTACCGGATGCCAGGGGAGTTGATTGCGGGTTATACGAAAGAGCAGATGATCTGGTATGTGATGATGACGGAGATGATGTTTTTCGGCTCCAATGCGGCTTCTGTGGCGGGGGAGGCGGCAAGAGACATCCGTGGCGGCAATATCGCGTACCTGATGAATAGGCCGTACCATTACGCGTTGTATGTTCTGTCGAAGTACTCTGGTGAGTGGAGCGTCAGGCTGCCCATGTATGCGCTGCTGGCGGTGGTACTCGGGACGGTGATGGTGGGCCCTCTGCCGCGTTTTCGGCTGGCTGCGGTGCCGGCGATGGCGGTTTGCGTCGTTTTGGGGCTTACCATCCATGCGGTGTTCAAGCTGTGCATAAGCCTGTTCTCCTTCTGGATTGAGGATGCGACGCCTTTTCAATGGCTGTATGATAAGTTGATTCTAGTGGTGGGGGTCATGTTTCCAGTTGAAATTTTCCCGAGGACATTACAGCCGTTATTGAAAATGACACCGATCTATACGGTGTGCTACGGGCCTGCCAAACTGATCGTGGATTTCAGTCCGGAGAAATGTCTGGAAATTCTGGCGGCGCAGATTTTGTATTTGACGGCGGGCTTTGTGCTGATGAATCTGATTTACAGAAAGGGGGTAAAGAAGCTGTATGTTAACGGCGGTTAAAAATGAGCTGCGGGTGTGCCTGCTTTCCATGAAATATAATATGATGCGGGAGATGGTGAACAAGGTTACGTTTCTCACTAATGTCTGCTTTATGGTGTTAAACAATGCCTCCATTCTGGTACAGTGGTTTATTCTGTTCCGTCTGCGGGAGGATGTGGGCGGGTATACGTTTCGGGAGATTCTGTTTCTCTGGGGGCTCGTGGCAGCGTCCTTCGGGCTTTCGCACATTCTGTTCGCGAGGGCGTTTTCCCTGTCGGATCTGATCATAAAGGGAAAACTGGACTCCTATCTGGTACAGCCGAAAAACGTGCTGGTCAGTGTGATCACCTCGTCCACCGATGTTTCCGCGATCGGTGATTTCCTGTACGGGGTGGCTCTTGTGTGCGCCTGCAGGCCCGGTGTGGGTGGATTTTTCCTGTTTCTTTTGTTTACGGTGACAGGAATGGCTGTCTTTACGGCTTTCGCCCTGCTTTTGGGGAGCCTGTCCTTCTGGTTTGTGCGGATGGATATGCTGCAGGGACAGATGGTGATGAGTGCGGTCAGCTTTGCCACGTATCCGGATGGGATTTTTGAGGGTATTTCCCGGTTTTTGCTGTATTTTATCATTCCGGTGGGGATGGCGGTCTGGCATCCGGTGCATGTGATGGTCAGCTTTGACGCCGGAATGCTCTTTACGGTGGCTGGGTACGCCTGTGCCCTGTCTGCGGCGGCAGTGGCGGTATTTTACAGGGGGCTGAAAAGATATGCCTCGGGGAATCTGATGGAGGCAAGGCTGTGAAAACGCCGGCAAGCTGGCATTTTCACAGCCTGGGGGCTGCTTATAGCGACTTTTTACACTTTTTACAGAGGTTTTAAGAAATAATTGACACTTTGTGGATTGTCAAGTAAAATAAATTGTGATTTTATTTGTTTTGCTGGAAGAGTTGAGAAAATAAAAGAGGGCAGCCACAGCCCGAATTAGACGGAAAGTAGGAAATACCACAAATGCGTGGCGGGAAACAGCGTGTTTGTGGTATTTCTATTCTATATACGCAGGGCGGCGCAATAAGTTTTGCTGCTTTGCAGCGCACACCCCGCGCGGCGGGCAGGGGAATGTACATCCCGCTCGATTATAAACAGCAAGACGTCATAGTTGTGCAAAACAAGAGAAGAAGGAGAGAAGGTCATGAAACAAATGAGAAGAAGGTGGATGATGTTTCTGCCCACAGTTTTACTGCTTGCGCTGGCATTTTCGACGACAGTGCTTGCCGCAGAGGAGGAAATGGAGTATGTGCCCGGCCTCCACGCGACATTCTGGGCGCTTGTGCCGCCGATTGTGGCAATCGGGCTGGCACTGATCACGAAGGAGGTCTACAGTTCCCTGTTTGTGGGGATTCTGATGGGAGGTCTTCTGTACTCGGGCTTTCAGTTTGAGCTGACCATTACGCATATTTTTGTGGATGGGATTATCGGTGTTTTGTCGGATAGCTACAATGTGGGCATTTTGGTGTTCCTGGTGATTCTGGGAGCTATGGTCAGCTTGATGAACAAGGCAGGCGGCTCTGCGGCCTTTGGGCAGTTTGCTGCAAGTAAAATCAAGAACCGGGTGGGAGCGCAGCTGGCGACGATTTTACTTGGCATACTTATTTTTATTGACGATTATTTTAACTGTCTGACCGTGGGAAGCGTGATGCGTCCCGTGACGGATAAGTTTAAGGTGTCAAGATCCAAGCTTTCCTATCTGATCGACGCCACAGCGGCACCCGTGTGTATCATCGCACCGATTTCTTCCTGGGCGGCGGCGGTGACAGGTTTCGTGGAGGGGGAGGACGGTTTCTCCATTTTTATTCGTGCGATTCCCTACAATTTTTACGCGATTTTGACTATCGTAATGATGGTGGGTATGGTTTTGATGCGGACAGAGTTCGGAAAAATGAAGGAACATGAAAAGAATGCAGCCTTAAAAGGCGATCTTTTTACGACGCCGGGCCGGCCCTACGAGAACACAAAAGCGGAGAAGATCAGCACAAAGGGTGGTGTCATAGATCTTCTGATTCCCATCATTGCGTTGATCATCTGCTGTGTCATAGGTATGATTTATACGGGCGGCTTCTTTGAGGGAGAGAGCTTTGTGACGGCTTTCTCAAATTCCGACGCCTCTCTGGGACTGACACTTGGAAGTTTCTTTGGCTTGATTATTACCATTCTGCTGTATCAGATCCGGCAGGTGCTCTCATTTAAAGAGTGCATGAATTGTATTCCGGATGGTTTCCGCGCCATGGTGCCTGCCATCTTGATTTTAACTTTTGCATGGACGCTTAAGGCCATGACGGACAGCCTGGGGGCGGATCTGTATGTGGCAGGGCTGGTGGAATCCAGTGCGGGAGCCCTCTTAAACTTCCTGCCTGCAATCATTTTTGTGGTGGGATGCCTGCTGGCTTTCGCTACCGGTACGTCCTGGGGAACGTTCGGTATCCTGATCCCTATTGTGGTGGCTGTTTTTCAGAACAGCAATCCGCAGCTGATGATTATTTCCATCTCCGCATGTATGGCAGGTGCTGTCTGCGGGGACCACTGCTCCCCCATTTCCGATACGACTATTATGGCTTCTGCAGGTGCGCAGTGTGAGCACGTGAATCATGTTTCTACTCAGCTTCCCTATGCGGTTGTGGCGGCGGCGGTATCCTTTGTCACTTATATTGTGGCAGGATTTGTGCAGACGGCGTGGATTGCCCTGCCTTTGGGTATTGTGTTGATGGTTGTGGCACTGTTTGTAATTCGCAATATAAATGGGGTTATCGAATAGTGTGATTTAATAAATAGCTTCTACATGGGAAACGCCGTTCCCTGTGATATCAAATTTCCAGACAGCGTGTCCAGGAATGCGGTGCTCTGTTAAATAATAACTGTTATCTATATGGGAAATATAGTAAGGAGTTCCGCCGCCGATGAAGTTTTCGTAGATATCTTCGTAATCTCCGTCTGTGAGCCGCGAAAGATCTTCTGTGCGGATGATAGTGGCGTAGTCCTGATTTCCTGAAATATCCGTTGAGATGGTGATATAGTAAGCGCCTTCAGCGACAGTGAGCTGCACCATGCCTGCCAGCGTGTCTGGGACGGGATAGGATTCCTCTATTTGGAAGGTATAAAGATTTGCCTTTAAAATAGCAGGATCGCCGGGAATGCCGGAGACGAAATAGATGTCATCTCCGTTGATGGTGAAGGAGCGGACGTAAGTCTCTTTCAGGGCGTCTATTGTATAGATTTTTGTCAGGTACATACGTGGGTTACCTGGGTCGTGGCGGCACAGATACATTTCGCCGTTCATGGAACTCCACACATAAAAGGTGTCTGTTGGGGCATCATAGAGAATATAATGAGGGCGGTTTCCGATTCCATCCAGTGTCTGGGTATGGTAGAAAACGCCCTCCCTTTTTTCAAATACAAGGATGCGATTTTCCTCCGTGTCGTCCACCAGATAGACATATCCGTCGCTTGCGAGGGTATGGCCTTTGTCGATCTCGTCTGTTAAAACCAGCCAGTCTGTCAGGGGATCCGTCAGGTTGTCGTTGTATATTACCTGATTGTGGTAGCAGTCCACGATGAACCAGATGCCGTCCACTTTATTGACATAGGTGGGGACGCTGAGATCAGGGCATGGGTTATGGGAAACTGCCTCTGCGGGAGTGGGGACAAAGCTGTCTTTTTCGATATCCTGTACCACCTCAAAAGCGCGGAGGTGTTCGGCACTGGGCAGGGCAGCAGGCAGGGTTGATTGGCCGTTGGCCTCAGGAGAGGCGCCGGCTGGAACAATGTTTTGGCGGCAGGACGTGAGTGAGCCTGTTGAAACAAACAGAAGGAAGCTCAGAATAAGCAGCTGGGCTTTTTTTTCGGCAGATTTCTTTTTCCTGGTACTTATTTTCATTGGATTATTCTCTTTTCCGTGTATTTTATGGTAAGATGGCTGGAGTGAGAAGTTTCGTTTTTTATAGTTTATCACAATTTTTACGCCTTGTCTCGGATCCCATTTGAGGGGATATGAAGGGTATGTGAGGTGCCTTTTGCTCATATCTTGGCGTAGAAAAAAGACAGGGGGTGCCTTATGACACAAATGTCATATATGGGTAAAAAAGAGAGGGAAGCAGAGGTACAGAGCACTTCCTACAATGTCACTTTTGGGATTCTCTCTGCCTTGGCCATCCTTATGATCGCTGCTGGCCATGCGGGGTACGATATTCTGGCGGTGGGGGGATTGTTTCCCTACTATTCTTTTCATGTGCCGCTCTTTCTGTTTATCTCCGGCTATTTTTACAGGGAGGAGGAAGAAAAAAAGCCTCTCCTGTATCTGAAAAAAAAGGCAAAGAGACTTCTATTCCCCTATTTTGTCTGGAATCTGGTTTATGGACTGATTGCCTGGAGTCTTCGGACGTTCGGCGGGTTTACGCTGGGGGAGCCACTCTCTTTAAAAAGCCTGTTTCTTGACCCCTTTCTAAACGGTTATCAGTTTATCTATAATTTTGCAGCGTGGTTTGTGCCTGTCCTCTTTCTCATAGAGACGATGAACTTGTGTATGCGCCTTGTTCTGCAAAAACTTCGGCTATCCTATGAGTGGCTGATTCTAGCGGGTTCCCTCGCGGTGGGGATGACTGTGGTGTGGCTTGCCATCGGCGGTCATGTGTGGGGTCTGTACAAGACACCGGGGCGGATTCTCTTTCTCTACCCCTGCTTTCAGATGGGACAGTTTTATCGCAAGAAGCTGGAGCGGCATGACACTCTTGGAAATCTGCCCTATTTTTCGATCGTGCTCGGGGTGCAGGTGGTTCTGCACCTGTGCTGTAACGGTCTTGCCTACAGCAGTGTCTGGTGTACAGGCTTTGCCAATGGGCCCGTTATCCCATATGTGACAGTGATGTCAGGTATAGCCTTTTGGATGAGAGCCGCGAAGGTTCTTACCCCTGCGCTTGGTGAAAGCCGTGCAGTGAGGTATCTGGGGAAAAATACTTACGCGGTGATGATGCATCATATTATGGCGTTTATGCTGGTGAAGGGTATTCTGGCGGGCATTGCCGCCAATACGGGATACCTGTCGGATTTTGATTTCACAAGCTTTTATACTAATATTGACTATTATTATCTTCTGAAGGGGACGGAGGCTTTCAAAATGGTATATCTTGCGGCGGGGATTGTACTGCCTTTGGGGCTGCAGTGTATTCTTGACTTTGCAGGCCCTATTCTGCGGCGGCTTCGGAAACGGATTTCTTGCATTCAAATCAGGAGTATGTTACTCTAGTGGATGTACGGGAGAGAAGTGTGCCGAAAAGGAGGCACAATGGTAAAAGAATTACTGTTACTTGTGGATGACAGCATGTTGTCTGCTGTCGCTGTTTTGTTTTTTCTACTGCTTGTTTTAACGGTATTGGGGTGGGATCAGGCCTGTCATACGCTGCGTATTTATAATTGGGACGGCAGAAGATACCGTTTCTTAGGCAGGGAGAGAATGCGAAAGAGAAATGATACATATGTCGTAAGTATGCACGAGAGAGTGGGAGAGACGTCTCGAACGACTCTTTACCTGCTTTTGGCATCAGACAGGCTGGTCAGGAAAAGCAGATATGAAAATCTGTTGTTTCGCGCAGGAAAAGCAGAGGTTTGGCTGCCCATTGAAAAGCGGATGCGTGCAGAGGTACTGTTTGCTTACCGATGACGAAGGCACACAGAGAAGTCCGTGGGACGAAGCTTGGTTTTGATGGGGTGGGAGCGTTGAGAGTGGGAAAGGATTAAGGGAACATGATCACAGTAAGTCTTTGTATGATCGTGAAAAATGAAGAGCGGAT
>DLAA01000091.1:15454-35801 GCA_002493835.1 Lachnospiraceae bacterium UBA7060
GATCGTGAAAAATGAAGAGCGGATTCTGGCAAGATGTCTGGACAGCCTGCAGGGTTTGATGGACGAGATCATTATCGTGGATACGGGCTCTACGGATGCCACGAAGCAGATCGCGGCGCAGTACACGGATCAAATCTATGATTTTGTCTGGACGGGGGACTTTTCGGAGGCAAGGAATTTTGCTTTTTCCCGGGCGAAGATGGAATACATTTACTCGGCGGACGCGGACGAGGTATTGGATGCAGAAAATCGTACGGCTTTTTTGCAGTTGAAGGAGATTTTGCTTCCTGAGATCGAGATAGTGCAGATGTACTACGCGAATCAGCTTTCCCACGGAACCATCTATAACTACGATGAGGAGCTGCGGCCTAAACTGTTTAAGAGAAATCGGACTTTCCGCTGGCAGGGGGCAATCCATGAGCAGGTTGGGATCACACCGGTTATTTATGACAGTGAAATCCGCATCCAGCATCTTCCCGAAAAGAATCATAAGGACAGAGATCTGCGGGCTTTTGTGAGGCTCACGGAGGCGGGAGAAAGGCTCGATAAGAGACTTCACAACATTTATGCGAAGGAGCTTTTTATTTCCGGGGAGGCGCAGGATTTCCTGGCCGCTCGGACTTTTTTTAAGAATTCCTGCAAAGATGATAAGCGGGGAGAAGAGGAATTGATGGAGGCGGCCTGTGTGGCGGCCAGAGCAGCCCGGATCGCTGGAGATACTGCGGATTTTTTTAAGTATGCCATGAAGGCGGTTGCGTCTGAGGGCTGTTCGGAGATCTGTTGCGAGCTGGGTGCCTTTTACATGGAACGACAGGATTATGACGAGGCTGTCATATGGTTGTACAATGCAGCTTATGAGACGGAGAGCATTCTAAACATACACTGCGGCGGTGATCTGCCGCTGCGGGGACTTGCAAAGTGTTATCAGGAACTGGGAGTGGGAGATCAGGCGGCGGAGTATACAGAGCTCGCGGCAAAATGGGAGGAGAGACAGTAGATTCATATGAAATGGGAAGAGAATGTGCGGAGGGTAACGCCTTACACGCCGGGTGAACAGCCGCAAAAGAATGGCGTGATTAAACTAAATACCAATGAAAACCCTTATCCGCCGGCGCCGGGAGTGGCGCGGGCGGCGGCCGCTATGGATGTGGAAAAGCTGCGTCTGTATCCGGCATTTCCTGAAAAGACAGAGCTGGCAAAGGAGCTGGCGGCTTATTATCATATTGGGGCGGATCAAATTTTTATCGGCGTAGGTTCCGATGATGTGCTTGCCATGGCATTTATGACCTTTTTTCAGTCGGACAGGCCGGTCTTTTTCCCAGATATTACTTACTCCTTCTATGACGTGTGGGCGGATGTCTATAAAATTCCTTATGAGAGGAAGCCTTTGGATGGGGATTTTCAGATTCGCACAGAGGATTACAGACAGAAAAACGGTGGTGTGATTTTTCCCAACCCTAACGCACCCACAGGAATATTGATGCCTCTTGACCGGGTGGAGGAGATCGTTTCGGCGAACCGGGATGTGGTAGTGATTGTGGATGAAGCTTACATCGATTTTGGCGGGACGAGTGCGCTGCCTCTGATTGAGAAATATGACAATCTGCTGGTGGTGCAGACTTTTTCCAAGTCGAGGTCCATGGCAGGCATGCGTATCGGTTACGCTATGGGACAGCCAAAGCTGATCAGCTGTCTGAACGATGTGAAATATGCAGTCAACTCTTATACGATGAACATGACGGCTCTGGAGCTTGGCGTGGAGGCGGTGCGGGATACCGTTTATTTTGAGGAATGCTGTAATAAAATAAAGGAGACTAGAGCGCAGGCGGAGCGGGAGCTTACCAGGTTAGGGTTTGTCTTTCCAAAGTCCTATGCCAATTTTATATTTGCCTCCCACAAAAGCGTGCCGGCCCGGGAGATCTTTGAGAGATTGAAGGAAAATGACATATATGTCAGATGGTGGGATAAGAAGAGAATTGACAATTATCTGCGGATTACCATCGGCACAAAAGAGCAGATGGAGGCGCTTTATCGGGCACTTTCGCAGATCTGCGGCAAAACGTGATTGGCGGAAGAAAAATCCCGCCGCAAAAAACGACGGGTTGATTCTTGCGGGAATAAAGTGCTTTTTGTGCGCGTATGAATAATAGAAGCGGCAAAAGAAAAACGAGTGAAATAAGGAAAGGAATGGATATCATTATGGAAAGTTTAGCGGTGGCATTTGCCAACACCTTAGGAAGATATGTGAGCAAGGAGATTGTGGTTTTTGTGATTTCCATGATACCGATTCTGGAGCTTCGGGGCGGATTGATTGTCTCTCAGCTGATTCAGGTGCCGATTACTACGGCGATACCGATCTGCATTATCGGGAATATCATCCCGATTCCGTTTATTCTGCTGTTTATCAAGCAGGTGTTTAAGTGGCTGAAAAAAATAAAGATATTCCGCGGGATCATTGAGAAGCTCGAAAACCGTGCCATGAGCAAAAGCGATAATATCAAGCGCTACGAGTTTTGGGGATTGGTATTATTTGTGGGAATCCCCCTTCCGGGCACGGGCGCGTGGACGGGATCTCTGATTGCGGCACTTTTGGATGTGGACTTTAAGAAAGCGATTCTGGCCGAACTGCTGGGTATTGTCATCGCAACAGTCATTATGTCGTTCTTCTCCTATGGCCTTTTGGCTGCGCTTGTGGGTTAGCAGATGAGAGACTGCATTCACAGCTTTCTCATCGCCTCTTCGCAACAAGCTGCTAAGAAATGAGGAATATTATGAAATTTTGACGGATGGGACACGAATGAAAAATAGGAAGAAATGTGTGCTGGCAGCAGCGGCGTTTGCAGTGCTTTTGTCGGCGGCAGCCCTGGTGGCAGTGCTGCTTCGGGGATATCCTTTTGGGGAGCAGAATCCGAATCTTGCAAGGAAAAGAGGCGTGAAGGCCACTTGCGACAGTGTGGAGCGTGAGGAACTGTCTGCAGCTATGGCTGTCGATGGAGACGACGAGAACCGTGCTTCCCGCTGGTCCAGCGAAAATAACAGGGAGAATGCTTCCCACTATATACAACTGGAATTTCCCGAAGAAATTTCAGTTTCTTTTGTTGTACTCAAATGGGAGCGCAGAAATGTGGTTTCTTATGCACTGGAGAGTTCTCTCGATGGAAGTGCTTGGGAGACTCTTAAAAGTTTTGAGACGGCGCCGGAGGCGCTGCATCAGGAGATTGTGCTGGAAACGCCAGTGCAGGTAAAGTATCTGCGGCTTTCCACTGACGCAGTGTCCAAGGAGGAAGCGGATTACTCTGATATCTACCAAAATGTATCCCTCTATGAGTTTGAGGTTTATGGGGACAAACCTACGGCTTATAAATTAAAAGCACCTGTTATTGAAACGAATGCGGAGGGAGAAAGACAGCTGACAATGCCAGAGGAACCGGCAGGTTTTCGAGTTCATTTGATCGGTGCAGATCCGGAGCAGGTGATTGGCGCGGACGGCAGGGTCTACCGCACCATTCAGGACAGGGAAGTGACGGTTGGTTATCTGGTGGAGGATTTGAAAGGCCGGGAGGAGACCAGGGAAATATCTTTTGTGGTACAGGTGCCGGCGGAGAATTCCTTTGGGAGTAACGAAATATCTGATACAAATGACACTGTGCTGCATGGGCAGATGGCTGGCGAGGAAGTGGAGCTTGCGGAGGCGGAGGAATTTACGAAAAATGCTTGTCCTGATTGGGTGATTCCATCCATTGCGGAATGGAGGGGAGGCAGAGGTGTTTTTCAATTGAGGGAAAAGTCGCGAATTATTGTAGATACTGACAGCTGTCCACCGGAGGACAGCCATGAGGACGCTTCCGGTGTGGGGACAATTGCGGAAACAGATTTGGAGACGCGTGTAGGTTCGGATATACAGGCGCTCTGGGATGTGGCGGAACTTATGAGCGATCAGTGTGAAAACGAAAGACTGTCAGAGAAGAAAATGACAGTATGCAAGGGAACTTTGGAGGAAGCGGAGCCGGGAGAC
This sequence comes from Lachnospiraceae bacterium UBA7060, assembly GCA_002493835.1. Classification (GTDB taxonomy): domain Bacteria; phylum Bacillota; class Clostridia; order Lachnospirales; family Lachnospiraceae; genus UBA3282. Next base: position 19,470 of record DLAA01000091.1, read on the forward strand.
ATCTACCTGGGTTATGCAAAAGAGACGAACGGTCTGGGAGAGGAAGGATATACCTGCGATATAACTGACAAGTGTGTCATAAGTGCAGAGACGGCAGTGGGGATCCGCTGGGGTACGGTCACACTGATGCAGATCTTGTCTGGCAAAACGCCGAAAAGCGCACCGCAGGGACAGATTCGGGATTATCCGCTCTATGAGGTGCGGGGGTTCGGCATCGATGTGGCAAGAAAAGCAGTGTCTCTGGATACCCTCTATGCTGTGATGGAAACCATGTCCTGGTATAAGATGAATGATCTTGCCATTCATTTAAACGACAATACGATTCTTGCCACCAGTGGTCTTACGGATACGGTAGAAAAGGCTATGACGGCGGACAGCGCGTTCCGGCTGGAATCCTCTGTGACAAACGGAAAGGGGGGGACACTGACCTCTGAGGAGTACGCTTACACACAGGAAGAATTTCATCAATTGATTCAAACGGCCAAAACTTATGGAATAACCGTGGTGCCGGAGATTGATACCCCGGCGCATTCCCTCTCCATTACAAAGCTGTATCCGGCGTATGCCCTGCGCTCCTCCAACGAGTCGGTGGATCAGATTGATCTGGGAAACGAGCAGGCTGTGGCTTTGGTGGAGCGAATTTGGCGGGAAGCGTTAAATGAGGAGGCCGGGGCTTTTCGAGAGGCTGATATTGTCAATATCGGCATGGATGAGTACTACGGGGATGGAGAACAGTACAGACAATATTTGACGCGGATCAATGCGTTGGTGCAGGAAACGGGAAAGACTGTGCGGCTGTGGGGGAGTCTGAGCAATATAGATGGCACGACATGCCCATCACCTGAAAATCTGCAGATGAATATTTGGAGTACACTTTGGGCAGATCCCAGAGAGATGTATGAGGCGGGCTATTCCCTGATCAATATGCAGAACAATCATCTTTATATCATACCGGGCGGCGGATATGATTATCTGGACAGCAGGGAACTGTATGAAAATTGGGCTCCTAACAAGTTTTACGACTATAATCAGATGGAAACCATTCCTTCTTACTCGCCCCAGATGCTGGGGACGGCTTATATGATCTGGAACGATATGAGCGGCAGACTGGATATGGGGATCAGTGAGTATGATCTGTATGAGCGTTTCCTGGAACCTTTGCCCGCATTATCTATGCGGTTGTGGGGAAATTCCAAGCTGGAGGAAACGGCAGAGCGGCTTAGAGAATTACAGGGGCCCCAGCCTTCCGCCTACGAACTGCTGCAGGGCTATGCGGCGGATGCAAATAAGCGGCAGCCCAGAATTTTTGCAGGCTCGAACGGGCGTCACAACAGCTGTCTCTACGCGGACACGGTGGCTTTGGAGCCTGACTATGAGATTGAGATGAATGTATGGCTGGAAGCAGGGAAAACGGCGGAGGACGGAAACAGCGGGACAGGTCAAGAACAGAATGCCCGGGCAAAAGCATATGGACGACAGGCGCAGATTCTCGCAGAGGGGGACTGTGCCTATGGAACGTGGGCGTTCTATGCGGTGGAGCCGGAGACGGGGAAAGTGGGTTTTGCCAGGGAGGGCAGAACTTACACCTTCGATTATATTCTGCCTGAGGGCAAGTGGGTGAAATTAAAGATTGTAGGTAAATCCGGACAGACGACTCTCTTTGTGGAGGGAAAAGAAGTGGACAGCCTCGGGAGCAGCGAACCTTTTGAGGAGCACGCAACCTTTGTGTTCCCCTTACAGAGGGTGGGTGGACAGACGTCGCATTTTGACGGGAAGATGGAGCTGAATTATTAAAAAAGTGTAAAGCATTCGATAAGTATCGATTGACTTTACACTTGTTGTGCGCCCGGTGGGCGCACATTTAATGACTGTTGTTATTGTGTTTCTGTAAACGGCGGTGTTTGATATAGCTTGCGCTCGATCAATTTACGTTCAAATTCAATTTCCTGCAATACTGGCTCGCAGTCTGCTTTCCGCGCTACTCTTTCTAACCGGTCCAGTAAATCTAACCGCTCAAAAAGATTGACATTAATTTCTTTTTCACCGGGCATACAATCACCTACTTTCTATGATGGCCTGCACTGATTTATATGATTTTATTATAGCGGATTGTGGAAAGAGAGTAAAGTCTAAAATGCAGTTGAGTGGTAACAGTAACTAGGGAAGCCTAAGGCAAAACTGTTGGGTGTTGCGAAAGAATGCTTATTGTTATACAGTAGTGATATTGAAAAAATGATAGAAGAGGAAGGGAATGCGCAGGAAAGAGCAGGGATGCATAGATGGAAGCATATACGGATTTTGCACAGGTTTATGATGAATTGATGGACGAGACACCCTATGAGGAATGGTGCGACTTTTTGGTCAAATTATTTCGGAAATACGGCGTGGATGATGTGTCGAAAAATGACAAGGGCGTCATAAAAGAAAAGGGAACAAAAATGGTAGATGCCGGTGAGGTGACAGCGGCATCTGTAGTCAGTGAGAGTGCAGTATCAGGACAGACGGAAGTAAACCTCAGACAGGAGCGGAACACGGTTCTGGATCTTGGGTGCGGGACGGGTACTTTGACAGAGCTTTTGGCGCGCAGGGGATATGATATGATTGGACTGGACAATGCTCAGGAGATGCTGCAGATCGCCATGGAGAAGAGCGAGCGGTCTGGCCTGTCCATTCTTTATCTTATGCAGGACATGAGGGAATTTGAGCTTTATGGCACAGTAGGAGCGGTGGTCAGCGTCTGCGACAGTTTGAATTATCTGCTTTCGGAGAATGACGTGGTGGAGACCTTTCGGCGGGTAAATAATTATCTGTATCCTCGTGGTATTTTTGTTTTTGATTTTAACACAGTTTACAAATATGCTGAAGTGATCGGCGACGCCACCATTGCGGAGAACAGAGAGGATTGCAGTTTTATCTGGGAAAACTATTATGATGAGGAACAGGAGATCAACGAATACGACCTGACCGTTTTTGTGGCCGAGGGGAGAGCCGCATCTGAGAAAGGGAAGGATGCGGTAAAGATGGATAATCCTGTTTGGTTCCACCGGTTTCAGGAGGTGCATTACCAGAGGGGGTATCGTCTGGAACAGATGAAGGTGTTTCTCGCGGAAGCAGGCCTTGAATTCATTGAGGCTTTGGACGCGGACACACATAGGGAAGTGACGCCGGAGAGCGAGCGGATCTATGTGGCAGCGCGCAAGGGAATAGAGACGACGGCGAATCAGATCGTGGATAGAGAAAGGAATAGATAATATGACAGATAATAATTACATGGTGCGGGCGGCCGCGGCGGACGCGCAGATACGCGCTTTTGCGGTGACTTCCAGTAATCTGGTGGAGCAGGCAAGGAAAGCCCATGATACAAGTCCTGTGGTGACAGCAGCTCTGGGGAGGCTGATGACAGGTGCATTGATGATGGGCGCCATGCTGAAAGGGGAGAAGGATATTCTGACCCTGCAGATCAAGGGTGACGGTCCTGTGCACGGACTCACAGTGACGGCGGATGCGGCGGGACATGTGAAAGGGTTTGCGGACAGTCCCCAGGCTATGATGCCGCCAAACAGCGCGGGAAAGCTGGATGTGGGCGGTGTGATCGGCAAAGGCGTTCTGCATGTCATGAAGGACATGGGCTTGAAAGAACCTTACGCTTCCACTGTGGCTCTGCAGACAGGGGAGATCGGGGATGATCTGACCTACTATTTTGCGGCTTCCGAGCAGGTGCCTTCTGTAGTGGCGCTCGGGGTTTTGATGAACCGGGATAATACGGTCAGACAGGCGGGCGGTTTTATCATTCAGCTGATGCCTTTTACATCGGAGGAGGTGATCGGCCGGCTGGAACAGAATCTGTCAAAGCTTATGTCCGTGACGGCAATGCTGGAAGCGGGAAATACGCCGGAGAAGATATTGGGAATTGTGCTGGAAGGGCTGGAACCTGTGATCACAGACAGGATGCCGGTGTCTTTTCAATGCGACTGCAGCAGGGTACGGGTGGAGAAAGTGCTTTTGAGTCTCGGTGAAAAGGAACTGCAGGAGTTGATTGACGAGGGAAGTGAGGTGGAACTGCACTGTCATTTTTGTAATAAAAAATATACCTTTTCCGTGAAGGAGATTGAAGCACTTGTGCAGGCGGGAATAATGCAGGAGGGAGAGAAACAAAACAATTAAAACAAGATATAATATTATAAGCGCCATATAAGAGCGGGATGAAATAGATAAGGAAAAGTGTGGGAATGATAATTTTAAAAAAGTATAAATACCACCCGTGATTTTATCTTTAAATGGATTAGGCGATGATAAAAAGGGGAAAATAGAAAGACAGGAATGGGGTAAAGAGATATAAATTAAAACAAGATTTAATATAAAGCAGAGTGATTTGATGGACAGGGCGCACAATTCATGCAGCGATAAGAGGAGTTTCGCAATTGCCTATAAGGGCTAGAATAGACGAAAGGATATATAGGAATATGAAGCAGGGATTTATTAAAGTGACGGCGGTGACGCCAAAAGTCAGAGTGGCGGACCCAGAATATAATGCACGAGAAATCTGCAAGGGAATTGAGGAGGCGGTAGAGCGGGGAGCGAAGCTGATTGTATTTCCGGAGTTATGTCTTACGGGGTACACCTGCGGCGATCTATTTTTACAGGAACTGCTGCTTACCAGAGCGCTGGATGCACTTTCTACTGTGGCATTAGTTACGGAGGGAAGCGATGCGCTCGTCTTTGTAGGACTGCCCATAGTAAAGGCGCATAAGCTGTATAACGTGGCGGCGGTGCTGCAAAACGGTGAGGTTTTAGCCTTTGTTCCGAAGCGATACATTCCCTCCTATGCGGAGTTTTACGAGGCGAGGCATTTTGCGCCGGGAAATCTGTTATCCGAGCCTTTTTTATATGAGGATAAGGAAGTGCCTTTTGGAACAGATATTCTTTTTCAGGTGGATGCCATACAGGGTCTTACCGTGGGATGTGAGATCTGTGAGGATGTCTGGGTGCCTGAATCTCCGGGGACAGCGCATGCGCTTGCGGGGGCTGTGGTAATTGTGAATCTCTCCGCTTCCAATGAGACGGTGGGAAAGGATGTCTATCGGGAGATGCTGGTAAAATCAGCCAGTGCGGGACAGATTTCTGCTTATATTTTCTGTTCCGCAGGGGAGGGAGAATCCACTCAGGACTTGGTTTTTGGCGGTCATAATATCATTGCAGAGAACGGCACGGTACTGACCCAGGCCAAACGATTCAAAACAGGTGCTATTTATGCGGATTTGGATATTCACAGGCTTGTACATGAGAGACGCAGGATGAGTACTTATCAGGGGGAGTATGTGCGGGAACATAAGATCATTCCAGTCCATATGGAAGAAGAAGAAACTCTGGTGGAAAGGTGGTTTTCGGCAAGACCTTTCGTGCCGGATCAGATTGAGGAGAGAGAAAAACGCTGTGATGAGATTTTATCCATTCAATCCTATGGCTTGAAAAAACGCTGTGAGCATACAGGGTGCCAGTCGGCGGTGCTGGGGATTTCCGGCGGACTGGATTCCACGCTGGCACTGCTCGTGACTGTGAGGGCGTTTGATATGCTGGGGATAGACAGAAACAAAATAACATCTGTTACAATGCCTTGCTTCGGCACCACGGACAGAACATATGACAACGCCTGCAAGCTGGCACGGCTGTTAAATACGACTCTGCGGGAGGTGGATATCAAAGAGGCGGTAAAGCAGCATTTCCGGGATATTGGGCAGGAGGAGAGCAGTCACGATGTGACTTATGAGAATGGGCAGGCCAGGGAGCGCACTCAGGTGTTGATGGATATTGCCAATCAGACGGGCGGTTTGGTTATTGGCACAGGGGATATGTCGGAGCTTGCGCTTGGCTGGGCGACCTACAATGGAGATCATATGTCCATGTATGGCGTGAATGCGGGCGTACCGAAGACTCTGGTGCGTCATTTAGTGCGCTATTATGCAGATACCTGTGACAATGAGGCGCTCCAGACGATTTTGATGGATATTCTTGACACCCCCGTCAGTCCTGAGCTGCTGCCCCCTGTGGACGGCATGATTTCTCAGAAGACGGAGGATCTGGTAGGACCCTATGAATTGCACGATTTCTTTTTATATTATATGCTGCGCTGCGGGTTTGAACCCGCGAAGGTCTACAGGGTAGCCTGTATGGCCTTTGCGGGAATTTATGACAATGATGTCATATTAAAGTGGCTGAAGATTTTTTATCAAAGATTTTTTGCCCAGCAGTTTAAGCGTTCCTGTCTGCCGGACGGGCCAAAAGTAGGAAGTGTTGCGCTCTCTCCCCGGGGGGACCTGCGCATGCCTTCCGACGCCTGTGTACGGATTTGGCTGGAGGAACTTAACGAGCTGTAGATTCTTCGTCTCCCTGATTCTCATACGCCTTTTCCAATGAGCTGGTGATAGCATCCAGCAGGATCATAGAGGTGTATTTGCTGTCGTCAGGGTATGTAACGCCTTCCAGACTCTGGTTTTTAATGATTTGGTCGGCGAGATCCTCGAAGGAGGGCTGGATGAGAGGATACATGGTTGTGACGGCCTCATCCAGATTGACCAGCCGGATAGCATTGATATTCTTCTCATCCACAGTGACTTCGATCTCCACCACGTTGTCGTTCAGGATCAGCGAAGTCGTATACACGCCCGGCACATAGGTGTTCTCGGCAGTCTGCGTCACGGTGGACATGGTTTCCTGCTTTTCTACTTTACCCTCTTTTGGGAGGAACATGATGATGAGCAGGATGATAAACAGGATACCGAGAGCTGCGAAAATGCCGGTATATATTAACTCTTTTACATGAAGCACGACAATTTTGGTTTTAGAACTCATACGAATAATCCTCACAGTGATTCTTTTTTACATATTTATGCGGGGAATGGATAGTTTATGCCAAGCGTTTTGTGAGATAATCCCGGGGGTTGACAAAAGAATATAAGACTTGTTATGATTGTACCGGACAAGGGCGTTCTTATCAGAGGGATAGAGCGCCCTAAACTTATGTGTATAAGCAGGCCGATTCTGATTCCGCTTATATACACAGAAAGGCAGGTATCACATGAGAAAGAATTATAGCAGAGAAGATATGATAAAGCTGGTTGAGGAGGAGGATGTGGAGTTTATCCGGCTTCAGTTTACGGATATTCTGGGCAATTTGAAAAATGTAGCAGTGACAGCAGGACAGCTGCAAAAGGCGCTTGACAATAACTGCATGTTTGACGGCTCCTCCATCAAGGGCTTTGCCAGTGTGGAGGAATCGGATATGTATCTGCATCCTGATTACAGTACGCTGGAAATTTTCCCTTGGAGACCGCAGCAGGGTAAAGTTGCGCGGCTGATATGTGATGTGTACCGCCCTGACAGAACACCTTTTGAGGGAGATCCGCGTTATGTTTTGAAGCGGGCGATCAGAGAGGCGGAGGATATGGGCTATACGTTCCGAGTGGGGGCAGAGTGCGAATTTTTTCTGTTCCATCAGGATGAAAACGGTATGCCGACCACAGTGACGCACGAGCAGGCAGGCTATTTTGACGTCGGTCCGGTAGATTTTGGGGAGAATGCGAGACGGGATATGGTGCTGACTCTGGAGGAGATGGGGTTTGTGGTGGAGGCTTCCCACCACGATGTGGCACCTGCCCAGCATGAGATCAGCTTTCATTATGATGAGGCGCTAGCGACCGCCGACAATATTATGACCTTTAAGCTGGCTGTCAGAACCATCGCGAGAAGACACGGCCTTCATGCAACCTTTATGCCAAAGCCTAGATATGGGGTGAACGGCTCTGGCATGCACATCAATATGTCTCTTTTGAAAGAGGGGAAAAATATATTTACGGATGAGAAGGACCAGTACGGATTAAGTCAGGAGGCATATTTTTTCCTGGGCGGCATTATGGAGCATATGAGAAGCATGACGGCAGTTACAAACCCGATTGTAAATTCCTATAAAAGGCTTGTGCCCGGATATGAGGCGCCGGTGTATATTGCTTGGAGCGCTACGAACAGGAGCCCGCTGATCCGCATTCCAGCAGCTGTGGGGGATGCGGTACGGATGGAGCTTCGGTGCCCTGATCCGACGGCCAATCCCTATCTTGCGCTGGCGGTTGTCCTGCGGGCCGGGCTGGACGGGATAAGAAGGAAGGTGACTCCTCCGGAGAGCGTGGACTGCAATATTTTCCGTATGAGTGAGAAAGAGCGCGGCGAGCGGGGGATCGGGGAACTGCCAGGCACATTGATGGAGGCGCTCTCTTGTATGGAAAAGGACAGTTTTATGCGCAAGACGCTGGGAGAACATGTCTTTGAAAAGTATTTGGAATTGAAAAAGGAGGAGTGGAATCGTTATCGTAGTCAGGTTACGGATTGGGAGATCAACGAATATCTGAATCAATTCTGAAGTATTGATATTTGTGACGGGATGCAAAATATAAATAACGGGTGTTTTTACGTACAGGAGAGGAGGTGGGCGTGTGATTCACATTATAGTGGTTCTGCCAAAGCCGGAAGATGCCAAAGGTATTCGCAATCTGCTTTCGAAGAATGGTTTTCATGTGGACAGCGTGTGTTCTACCGGCGCTTTGGCGCTTAGCAGAATGGATGAGTTAAACGACGGCCTTCTGATTTGCAGCTACAGGATGCCGGACATGTTGTACAGTGATTTGCACGCCTGCCTTCCGAAAGGATTTGAGATGCTGCTGCTCGCTTCCGCGAATGTGCTGCAGGAATGCGACTGCCGCGGTATTATGAGCCTTTCCATGCCGCTTAAGGTGTACGATCTAATTAATACAGTGAATATGATGGCTCAGACGATCGAACGGCGCAGAAGAAAGGCAAGACAATTGCCGAAGGAACGCAGCGCGGCGGAGGAGACGACGATTAAGGAGGCAAAGAAATTGTTGATGAGCAGAAACCATATGTCAGAGGAGGAGGCGCACCGCTATCTGCAGAAGTGCAGCATGGACAGCGGTACAAATATGGTGGAGACGGCGCAGATGGTGTTTGCCATGATGCGGACGTGACAGGAAAGTCTTTGGCATCCCTGTTACATGCGGACGAAAGAATTGCTTTACGGCTGTGGAAATTTTGCCCAGATAGATGTATACTGAAGCATGGAGTATAGGGGGATTAGAATGGAGACTGGTATGAAATTTACAAAAATGCAGGGCTGTGGAAATGATTATGTCTATATCGATGGCGGGATGGAAAAGATTCTCCAGGAAGAAAAGCCGGAGTTGGTGCGCCGCTTGAGCGACAGGCATTTTGGTATTGGCGGGGATGGTGTCATCTTCATCAATCCCTCCGACGAGGCAGATTTCGAAATGGAGATGTACAATGCGGATGGCACCCGGGCGGAGATGTGCGGCAACGGCATTCGCTGTGTGGGGAAATTTGTCTACGACAAAGGACTGACAGACAAAACTGACATAACTGTCATAAGCGCGGGAAAAGTGAAATATTTGACGCTCTTTATCCGGGATGGAAAGGTGGACACGGTGAAGGTCAATATGGGTGCGCCGGAGTTTGGTGCATCACTGGTGCCGGTAGTCAGTGAGATGGAGCAGGTGATTGACGAGCCCATTTCTGTGCAGGGCAGAGAGTATCGGATGACCTGTGTCTCCATGGGCAACCCCCATGCGGTGGTTTTTATGGAGGGCGTGGAGAAACTTGCCATAGAAGAGATCGGACCCTATTTTGAAAGTCACGAACGTTTTCCCAGGAGGACTAATACGGAGTTTGTGGAGGTACTTGACAAGAATACGGTGCGGATGCGCGTATGGGAGCGGGGAACAGGGGAAACGCTGGCCTGTGGTACGGGAGCTTGTGCCACGGTGGCGGCCTGTGTCCTGAATGGCCTGACGGAGGAGACGGTGACAGTGAAACTCCTTGGCGGGGACCTCACTGTCACTTGGGATAGAGAGGAGAATCTGGTCTATATGACGGGACCTGCGGAGACGGTTTTCGAGGGCGAGATATAAGAGGGCGGCACGAAAGGGAAAGAAAGGATTAGACAATTATGGTTAAAGTAAATGACAATTATCTGAAACTGCCTGGAAGCTACCTGTTTTCTACTATCGGGAAAAAGGTAAACGCTTATGCGGCGGCTAACCCGGATAAAAAAATCATCAGGCTGGGGATTGGCGACGTGACAAGGCCGCTTACTCCGGCGATTATCAGTGCGCTTCACGGGGCGGTGGATGAGATGGCGGACGAAAAGACGTTCCGGGGGTATGCGCCGGATCTGGGTTATGAGTTTCTGCGGACAGCAATTGCGAAGAATGACTATCAGGATAGAGGATGCCAGATAGAGGCGGATGAGATTTTTGTCTCCGACGGCGCAAAGTGTGATTCTGGCAATATTCAAGAGATCTTTGCCGTGGACAATAAAATTGCGGTCTGTGATCCCGTGTATCCGGTGTATGTGGACACCAATGTGATGGCAGGAAGGACAGGCACTTACGATGAAAAGACAGGTAATTGGAGCGATGTGATCTACATGCCCTGCACGGCAGAAAACGGCTTTGTGCCAGAACTGCCAAAGATGGTACCAGATCTGATCTATCTGTGCTTCCCCAATAATCCTACTGGAGCCACAATCACCAAAGCGCAGCTGCAGGAGTGGGTGGATTACGCCAACAAAAACGGTTCTGTCATTATCTATGATGCGGCCTACGAGGCCTATATTTCTGAACCTGACGTGCCACACAGTATTTATGAGTGCGATGGTGCAAAAACCTGCGCCATAGAGCTTCGGTCTTTTTCAAAAAATGCCGGCTTTACCGGCGTGCGGCTGGGCTTTACTGTGATTCCTAAAGAGTTGAAGGCGGGGGATGTGTCCCTCCACGATCTCTGGGCGAGACGCCACGGCACGAAGTACAACGGTGCGCCCTATATTATTCAGAGAGCGGGCGAGGCGGTTTACAGCGAAGCCGGCAGGAGGGAGACAAGGGGGCTGGTGGCATATTATATGAAGAATGCCGCTTATATTCTGGAAGGCCTAAAAAGCGCAGGATACGAGGTCTTTGGCGGCGTCAACGCCCCCTATATTTGGCTGAAGGCGCCCAAAGGCATGACCAGCTGGGAGTTTTTCGATTACCTTTTGGAAACCGCTCATGTGGTGGGAACGCCCGGATCGGGATTTGGACCCAGCGGTGAGACGTATTTTAGGCTGACGGCATTTGGCAGCTATGAGAATACCGTGGAAGCAGTGGATCGAATCAAAAAATTATCAGTTTAAGTTTTTCTGAAAGATATGCGGGAAAGGGAATGGCTCTATGGATATTTATTTACTCCGCCATGGGGAGACCGACTGGAATAAGAAGGGACTTTTACAGGGGCATACGGATATTTCCCTGAATGAAAAGGGAAGACTTCAGGTGGCGGATACAGTTGAGAAGCTTGCCAGGCTGCAGCTTCGAATGGACCGCATTGTGTCGAGTCCCTTAAAGAGAGCGCTGGAGAGCGCGGAGATTGCGGCAGACGGGCTGAACTATAAAAGAGAGAACATCGTCGTGGAAAAACTGCTGATGGAACGCGGCTTTGGCGAGGGGGAGGGCCTTTCGCAAGAGGAGAGGGAAGCAAAGTATCCGGACTGTAATTATCCGGGGATGGAACCGCAGGCGGAACTGGTAAAGAGAGCAAGGCAGGCATTTCAAAAAATTGTAAGTGCCTCTCAGGGTGCGAAGAGGATTCTTTTGGTGGCGCATGGGGCGGTTTTGTTTGCACTTTTGGAGGCGGTTTCCGAGGAATCGATCCCACACGGCGGACGGGCGGCAGCACTTAAGCAAGGCAGCATTTATCGGATTCGATATGAGAATGGTAAAACTTCCTTTGCCAGGTATGCGGATACAGAAGAAGCTTTTGTGGATACGGATGTGGTGGATCTTGGGAAGCTGGCAAAAATATATATGTAGTTTTTGTATTTTTTCTTATACAATGGTTGTATTTTTTGAACTAATATGGTATAAGATAATAAATGTATATTTGTATACAATAATGCAATGAAGGAGACTCACCCTGAGGGAAGCGACAGGAATACGGCGTCACCGACTGAGAGCGCTGTTTGTGAAAGACAGGGAAGGGAACACTCTGGAGCAGACCGTCTGAACCTTGCAGGATATGTGAGCTAGGGCGGTACGTTACACGCGTTAAGTGTTTTGAGAGGATAAGGCGCGCTGTTTGATTGGCAGCGGCGGCTTGTCAATGCGGGTGGTACCGCGGATCATGAAAAGAATCCGTCCCGGAATGCAGAAATGTGTTCCGGGACGTTTTGCGCGCATAAGCAGAGTCAGAAGGCGGTTCAGACAGGACGCATGCTTGCATGCAGGACTGTCAGAAACGACTTATGACGAACAACGCGAACGAGAAATGCGAAGCATTTCGAGTCTGCTTATGCGGCATAAGCAGAGTCAGAAGGCGGTTCAGACAGGACACGACATCTATAGAAAGGTGGTAAAAGACCATGACAATCAAAAACAAGTACAGAGACGTTAGCTTGAAAGAAATAAACGAGCGTGATATCGGGAAGGAACTGCGCGTGGCGGGCTGGATCGAAAATATCAGAGATCACGGCGGTGTGTCCTTCGTAGATCTTCGGGATATGTACGGAGTGCTGCAGGTGGTGATGAGGGATACCTCTCTTTTGGATGGTCTTTCCAAGGAAATGAGTGTTTCCATCGAGGGTTTGATCGAGAAGAGAGATGAGGAGACTTACAACCCCAGGATTCCCACGGGAACCATCGAGATGGAGGCTCACAAGGTGGATGTGCTGGGCAGAGTTTACAAGCAGCTTCCCTTTGAAATTATGACTTCCAGGGAGACCAGGGAGGATGTGCGCCTGAAATACCGATATCTCGACCTGCGCAATCAAAAAGTGAAGGACAATATCATTTTCCGCTCGCAGGTGATTGCTTATCTGCGGGAAAAGATGACGGAGCTGGGCTTTTTGGAGATCCAGACGCCGATCCTGTGCGCTTCCTCCCCAGAGGGTGCCAGAGATTATATTGTGCCCTCCAGAAAATATAAAGGGAAATTTTATGCACTGCCTCAGGCACCACAGCAGTTTAAGCAACTTTTGATGGTGTCGGGTTTTGACAAATATTTTCAGATAGCCCCCTGCTTTAGGGATGAGGATGCCAGGGCGGACCGCTCCCCAGGCGAATTCTATCAGTTGGACTTTGAGATGAGCTTTGCCACACAGGAGGATGTATTCCAGGTGGGAGAGGAGGTGCTCTCAGCCACTTTTGAAAAATTTGCGCCAGAGGGATATACAGTGACGAAGGCGCCCTATCCGGTTATCAGTTATAAACAGGCCATGCTGGAATTTGGCACGGACAAGCCGGATTTGAGGAACCCACTGCGAATCGTTGACTTGACTGACTTTTTCCAGTCTTGTACTTTTAAGCCCTTTCAGGGCAGGACAGTACGTGCTATCAAAGTTCATGCACAGATGTCCAAGGGCTTTCATGAAAAGCTGTTGAAATTTGCCACAGATATGGGGATGGGCGGCCTGGGCTATCTGGAAGTGGCAGAGGACTTGAGCTATAAGGGCCCTATCGACAAGTTTATACCCGATGAGAAGAAGGGAGAGCTTCGAGCCCTGGCCCAGCTTGCTGTGGGAGATACGATCTTCTTTATCGCGGATAAAGAGGAGCGGGCGGCTTACTATGCAGGACAGATACGTATGGAACTGGGACAAAAGCTTGACTTGATAGAGAAAAACGCTTATCGTTTCTGTTATATCAATGACTTCCCTATGTTTGAGCGGGATCCGGAAACGAAGCAGATCGGCTTTACCCATAATCCTTTTTCCATGCCCCAGGGTGGTTTGGAGGCGCTGAATACGATGGATCCGCTTGAGGTGCTGGCTTATCAGTACGATATTGTCTGCAATGGCGTGGAGCTCTCCTCCGGTGCGGTGCGCAACCATGATATGGAAATTATGGAGAAGGCCTTCTCCATCGCGGGTTATGACGAAGAGACATTGAAGACGAAGTTCGGCGCTCTGTACAACGCGTTTCAGTTCGGCGCACCGCCGCACGCAGGTATGGCGCCAGGCGTGGACCGTATGATTATGCTTCTTAGAAACGAAGAAAATATCAGGGAGGTTATCGCATTTCCTATGAGCGGTTCCGCGCAGGATCTGATGTGCGGCGCGCCGGGGGATGTGACGGAACAGCAGCTTCGAGAAGTGCATATTAAGGTGAGGGCGTAAGAGAGGAAAAGTTCATGGCAAATAGGATAAGTGACGAGACAATAGAATATGTAGGGATTCTTGCGAAGCTGGAGCTGTCCGGTGAGGAGAAGGAACAGGCCAAGCTGGATATGGGCAGGATGCTTGACTATATCGATAAGCTGGCGGAGTTGGACACCACAGATGTAGAGCCCATGTCCCATGTGTTTCCGGTAGAGAATGTGTTCCGGGAGGATGTGGTAACGAACGGGGATGAAAGAGAACGACTGTTATCTAATGCGCCGCAGGAGAAGGATGGAATGTTTGTGGTACCGCGGACGTTCGAATAACAGCGCGAGAGGTACTATGTCTTACGCATATATGGAAAGGAAAAGTGCTTCATGAATATAGTAGATATGACCGCGACACGGCTCGCGGAGGCAATACGGGCGGGGAAAACCACTGCCGTGGAAGCTGCGGAGGCTGTGCTTGCGCGGATTGAGGAAGAGGACAAAAAATATAACTGTTATGTAACGGTGGACAGGGATGGCGCTTTGGCGCAGGCGAAGGCAGTTCAGGGCAGGATTGAGGCTGGGCAGTTAATGGGTCCCCTGGCCGGAGTGCCTGTGGCGGTGAAGGACAATATCTGTACAGAAGGACTGCTCACCACTTGTTCTTCGCGTATTTTGTACAATTTTGTGCCCACCTACACAGCGGAGGCGGTGAAAAATTTACAGAAGGCGGGGGCGGTAATTCTGGGTAAGACCAATATGGACGAGTTCGCTATGGGTTCCACCACGGAGACTTCCGCTTATGGGCCGACAAAGAACCCCAGGAATACAGCCCATGTGCCGGGTGGTTCCTCGGGCGGTTCTGCTGCTGCGGTGGCGGCGGGTGAGTGTGTTTATGCCATCGGTTCTGACACGGGCGGTTCTATCAGACAACCCGCCTCCTACTGCGGTGTGGTGGGGATGAAGCCTACCTATGGTACGGTGTCACGATACGGGCTGATCGCCTATGGCTCTTCTCTGGATCAAATCGGCCCGCTGACAAAGGATGTGACGGATTGTGCCGCAGTGTTGGAGGCGTTATCTTCCCACGACACGAAGGACTCCACTTCTGTTTTCAGAAAAGATACCGACTTCACTTCTGCGTTGACAGATGATGTAGAAGGTTTGCGCATCGGTATTCCTAATGACTATCTGGGAGAGGGACTTGATGATGAAGTGCGCGAGGCCGTGCTGGCGGCGGCTAAAGTGCTGGAGAAAAGGGGCGCGCTGGTGGAGCGTTTTGATTTGAGCCTGGTGGAATATGCGATTCCGGCCTATTACACCATTGCGGCGGCGGAGGCCAGTTCCAATTTGGAACGGTTTGACGGCATCAAATATGGCTATCGAGCGCAGGAGTATGCAGGGCTTCACAATATGTACAAGAAATCCCGCTCCGAGGGCTTTGGCGAGGAGGTAAAACGCCGCATTATGCTTGGCTCTTTTGTCTTAAGTTCCGGCTATTACGACGCCTATTATCTGAAAGCCCTGAAGGTGAAGGCGCTGATCAAAAAGGCATTTAACGACGCTTTTGCGAAGTATGACGTGATTTTAGGACCTGTGGCTCCCACCACGGCGCCAAAGCTGGGGGAAAGCCTGGCGGATCCGATTCAGATGTATCTGGGAGATATCTATACCATCGCCGTCAATCTGGCGGGACTTCCGGGGATCAGCATTCCCTGCGGAGAGGACAGCAAGGGTCTGCCGATTGGATTACAACTGATTGGGGACTGTTTCCAGGAGAAGAAATTGATCCGGGCAGCATACACTTACGAACTGTGCAGGAACAACTTCTAGGTTTTACACGGGAGAATGACTGAAAGATGCCATTTTCTGAGAATGGAGGATATCATGTATAAAGAATACGAGACAGTGATCGGTTTGGAGGTGCATGTGGAACTGGCCACAAAGACAAAAATTTTCTGCGGCTGTTCTACTGCTTTTGGGGCAGCGCCTAACACCCAGACCTGCCCGGTTTGCACGGGTATGCCGGGCTCACTGCCAGTTTTGAATAGACAGGTTTTGGAGTATGCCATAGCGGTGGGGCTGGCGACAAACTGTGATATCACCCGCTATGCAAAATTTGACAGAAAAAATTATTTT
>DLAA01000091.1:36120-40164 GCA_002493835.1 Lachnospiraceae bacterium UBA7060
TTTGACAGAAAAAATTATTTTTATCCCGACAATCCACAGAATTATCAGATTTCTCAGCTTTATCTACCCATCTGCCGAAATGGCGGTGTGGAAATCGAGACGGCCCGTGGCGGTGTAAAGACTGTGGGTATCCATGAGATTCATATGGAGGAGGATGCGGGGAAACTGATTCACGATGAGTGGGAGGACTGCTCTTTAGTGGATTACAACCGTTCCGGTGTACCCCTCATAGAAATCGTTTCTGAGCCGGATATGCGGAGTGCTGAGGAGGTCATCGCTTATCTGGAAAAGCTGCGTTTGGTCATTCAGTATCTAGGTGCTTCCGACTGCAAACTGCAAGAAGGTTCCATGCGGGCGGACGTGAACCTCTCCGTCAGAGAAATGGGGACAAAAGCCTTTGGAACCAGGACGGAGATGAAAAATTTAAACAGCTTCAAGGCTATCACCCGGGCTATTGAGGGCGAGCGGGAACGGCAGATCGATCTCATTGAGTCGGGGGAAAGCGTGGTGCAGGAGACCAGAAGATGGGACGACGCGAAGGGAGAATCCTATGCCATGCGCAGCAAGGAAGACGCTCAAGATTACCGTTACTTTCCCGATCCCGATCTTGTGCCCATCGTCGTCAGTGAAAAGATGCTTGCGCAGATCAGGGAGAAACAGCCAGAATTTAGAACGGAGAAAATGAGGCGCTACAAAGAAGAGTTCGGGATTCCCGACTATGATATTGAGATTATCACTGGTGAAAAAGCCCTGGCGGATCTCTTTGAGGCCACGGTGGCTCTGGGGGCGCAGCCCAAAAAAGTTTCCAACTGGCTGATGGGAGAGACTTTACGCCTTATGAAGGAGAGGGATGTGGATGCCTCCAGCCTGCGTTACTCCCCGGAGAATTTGGCGAAACTGATTGCTCTTACTGACCGAAAGGAGATCAACAGCTCGGTTGCAAAGGAAGTCTTTGAGGTGATGTTTGAGGAAAATGTGGATCCTGAGGCATATGTAGAGGAAAAAGGGTTAAAGACGGTCAACGATGAGGGGGCTTTACAGAAGACCATAGAGGAAGTGATCGCGTCAAACCCCAAGTCTGTGGAAGACTATCAAAACGGCAAAGAGAAAGCCATTGGCTTTCTCGTGGGACAGACTATGAAAGCCATGAAAGGCAAAGCCGATCCCGGGGCGGTGAATCGAATGTTAAAAGAACTGCTTTAAAACTATTTCATAAGATATTCCAGGAACCTCAGCGCAAGCCGAGGTTCTTTTACTGAGATCGGAATACCGATTACAGTTTCAGATGGATATCCCTGGAACGTGTCACTACTTTCATAAAGATAAGTATAGAAACCCGCATCCGCTAATTTGTTTCCGCTCTCCGGTATGCGGATGCCTACAGCAGCCGGCTTTTCCATGGAAGCCGGGTCACTGTGGTCGATGATCTGTGCATATACTTTTTCCTGGGCGGCATCCATCTCCTCCAGCGTGGTGCCGGTGTCCTCGTCAAATGCTGCGGCGTCCGTGTAGTAGAGTAGATCTGCGTAGGGAGCGAGCTCCTCCTCCGTGAAGATGGTTGTAAGATCGGTAAAGTATTCGAGGCGGGCGTAATTCTCAAAGGTCTCGGTGTCTGCCAAAATAGCGTGGATATCCCCAATCTGCATCATGGCCGCCATCTTCTGGCGGTTTGCCAGTTCGTACTGACCGCCGCCTTCCCTGGATATAGCGATGGAAGTGTCAATGTATACCTGATAAGATTCCGGATCGATATCGGCATAATCCTGAAATTCCTGCGCCCACATGACAGATGTGTCATTGCTATCGGCGCTCGTATCCGCGTTCAGCAAGACAGCGTAAAAGGCATAGGGCTTGTTGGAATGGTAGGAACTGATAAAACTTATCACCAAAACGATTACTATTACCGCCGCGATGGTGTGTACTTTGTAATAGTCCCAGAAGTAGGCGAGCTTTTCCTTAAAACTCATGGTGGCAAAGGCCTTTCGCTGCTGTTCTCTGATTTCTTCTATAACTGATGATTGCGATGACATGGCATTTCCTCGTATTTTTGTCTGTTTTGATTGTCTGATTTAGTAAATATAGTAAATAGTATGGAAACAGATGTCAATCATATTCTTTTTCTTTAAGCTGTGTTGTATTATTTACCTTTGGATGTTTAATGGAGTTGCGCATGGCCAATAGCTCATAATAGTCCAATAGTGCATTGGTATTATGCTGGTCTAATTCCAGGGTAGTATTCATAAGATCGCCTATTGTCACTGTATAGTCGGCGGACAAACGTTTATTTAGAGTGTTGATGTCTGCTTTGTATTTGGTTCTCTGTAAAAGATAATCCGTAGACACCTCATAGAAATCTGCCAGTTTGATAAGTGTGTCAAGATCAGGCGTGTGCACGCCGTTTTCATAACTGGAAATTGTTGACACAGACATGTGCAGATGGGCGGCAACCTCCTTCTGCAGAATTCCTCTTTCTTTGCGTAGTTTAGTTAAAAATTTACCGAATTCCATTTTTTCTCCATGTGTAAATTTACGGAGCAGATGTATGCACCGTTTTGTCGTATGTATCAACAGGTATCGCTTTGATTCTACTGTACATAATTTAATGAAAAAGAAAATAGAAATACATAAAACGTGTAAAAAACAGAAAAAGATAAGATAAAAATTGATATACCATAAAATGGATATTATGATATGTGGAGTGTGAAATAAAAAAGGCAGTGCAGGGCGAAAGGATCCTAAGGTCCAGGAAAAAGATTGACGCGTATTTTGGCAGCAGATATAATAAATGTATGTAAATTTCGGAGATTTATTGTTTGTTGGTTATAAATGGGAGGATATTGTGGCGAAAACAGTGGGAATTGGCATACAGGATTTTGAAAAGATCATTAAAAATAACTGCTTTTATGTGGATAAAACTCATTTTATCAAAGAATGGTGGGAGAGTGAGGATGAAGTGACTCTGATCACCAGACCACGCCGTTTTGGAAAGACCCTGACTATGAGCATGACGGAGCAGTTTTTCTCAGTCAAATATGCGGGAAGGGGCGATCTGTTTGAAGGACTGTCTATCTGGCAGGAGGATAAGTACCGCGCTCTGCAGGGTACTTATCCGGTGATCAGTCTTTCCTTTGCCAATGTGAAAGAGACAAATTATAAGGATACACGGGATAAGATGATACAACTTCTTGCCAGTGAATATGCCAGATGTGCTTTCCTGCTGGAGGGAGACTGCCTGAATGAGCAGGAGAAGGATATCTTCCGCAGGAAAACAGCAGATATGGGAGATGTGGATGCAACGCTGGCAGTCAATCAATTGTCAGAGTACCTAAGCCGTTACTATCATAAAAAAGTCATTATCCTGCTGGATGAATATGACACGCCCATGCAGGAGGCCTATGTGCATGGGTACTGGGAGGAACTTGCAGCCTTTACCAGAAGTATGTTCAATGCTGCCTTTAAGACGAACCCCTGGCTCGAGCGGGCCATCATGACAGGGATTACCAGAGTCAGCAAGGAGTCCATTTTTTCGGACTTAAACAATCTGAAGGTGGTGACAACCACATCGGATGAATACGGGACGGTGTTTGGCTTCACGGAAGAGGAAGTGTTTACTGCGCTGGATGAATTTGGCATGAGTGACAGAAAGCAGGATGTGAAACGGTGGTATGACGGTTTTATCTTCGGAAAGTGTAAGGATATCTACAATCCGTGGTCTATTTTAAATCTGTTGGATACCAGAAGGATTTCACTTTACTGGGCGAACACCAGTTCCAACAGCCTTGTGGGAAAATTGATTCGGGAGGGTAACAGAAATGTGAAGGAGTCCTTTGAGCTGCTGCTGAAGGGGGAGCATTTGTGGGTTCCTCTCGATGAGCAGATCGTCTATAACCAGTTGGAGGATAACGAATATGCCATCTGGAGCCTGCTTGTGGCGAGCGGGTATCTGAAAATACTGGATTATGAGAAATATGAGGACAGCGGCATCGGTTGGGAGGCTAAGTACGAACTGACATTGACAAATCATGAAGTGGAGATGATGTTTAA
>DLAA01000117.1 GCA_002493835.1 Lachnospiraceae bacterium UBA7060
GTGCCCACCGGGCACACTAAAAAAAGGACACCCTTTGTCTAAAAAAGTGTCCTGATTTGCCCTGTACATTTAATTGTTCATGCGGTATTTTCTCGGTGTCATGCCGAACTGTTTCCGGAATATGCGGTGAAAGTAGCTCATGTTATCGTATCCCACCGCCAGCCCGATATCCATGACGGACATTCCTGTATGGCACAAAAGGTATGCCGCCTGATTCAGGCGCTTTTCCTGAACAAGTTCCGTGTAGCTGCGCCCTATCCTCTTTTTGATTTCTTTGGAAAGCCAGTACACATCATAGTTTAACAGTCTGGCGAGTTTTGTCAGTTCCCCGTCACGGTAATTTTCTTCAATGTAGCTGTATACATCGATAAGCAGGCGCCCGTTGTGGTTTTCCGTCAGGTTACTGATCGGAAGTATCCCTGCCACTTTAAAAAGCATATACCCCGCATTTTCATTCTCGCCTGTCAGGCAATCGATCACGAAGTCACGCAGCAGATTTTTTTCCTCACCTATCATTTTCAATACGTAGTCAAAAAATTCCGGCAGGATTATAAAATTAACTGCAATGTCATCTGCCGCCGCCGGGTGAATCTCATGCTGCGATTTTTGGTTCAAAAAGAGCATCTTCCCCTCATGGAGCCATAGATTCTCCCGTCAATGACGTGATGCGTGCTTCCGCTTAAGATGCGCCCTTCTTCCGCCGTAATCTTTTTCAGTTCGGTATATAATTCTTTTGTGATCAACGCACTTCCCCTTCCCTGATAACCGAAAAGAATTTCGCCATTAAGGGAATATAGGTCGCTGTGAAGACGGCTGCGGCAATCCAGCCCGCCTGTTTCCTGTTCCTTTCCGGTATCCGCATACCGGCTAAGATCCCCATAGCAAAAAGGCAGAACTTTAGCATAGCTAAATCCTTCCAGTCACTTTTCGCTATGTATTTTTCCGCATAACCAAACAATTTCTTCATTCTCATGCTCTCCTTTCCGACACACTGTATACCTGTGGCATCCCGATTTTCCATAAACCAATCACTTTGAAAACGGGCAGCGCGTCCCAATGCACTGATTGTTTTGCGCAGAATAACCGCACACAACTTCCGATTTTTCCATGCTGACCCGAAAATGCTGTTCCACAAAATCAACTGCCGCTAAAATGGAAAGGAAGGAATCCCTCTTGCAGCAGCGGGGACCGCCAACCGTCCCGATCTGTTCCAGGGCTTTTGCTGTCATTAAATGAGACAGACCAAAAGATTCAACCGCCAGCGGTGTTGCATTTGAGATAATTGACACAAACATACCCGTACTGATTCCGGCTCCACAGGCACCCCAAAATCCACACGCTCCGCCTGGCACGCTCTTCCCCCTGTTCATCATCTCCACCAGCGCTTGATGCAGTTCAATATCCCCACCGGCATTTTTGTATGCTGCAAGCAGCGCAGCTCCCACCATCACATGATGTTCCGGTCCGTGCATATGGCAGAACGGCTGATCCATAAGCTTCTTCACAATCCTGACCGGATCTTTTGATGATTCTTTCAGACACAACCCGATTATGGCATCCATGCCCCGCGTATGACACGCATTACAGACATAATGGCCGTTCACACATCTGGTTTTACTGTTTTCTTTTTTATGACATATGGCGCATTCCATGATCTCATCTGTCTCCAGATAGGCAAGCGGCGCGCCGCATATTAAGCATTCCTCTTTCACCGTGCTTCCCCCTTTTTCTCTTACGGATCATTGTTCATCATTGTATAAAACAATCTTTCTATACGCCGCCCTGGTATGCCTCAATCGTATTTTCCCTGTTCATCCCGATTCATTCCCACATCAATAACAACCGCGCCTTCTTTAATCCATTCTTTTTTGACAAGCTTCGCCTGCCCCGTGGCGGATACGATAATATCTGCCTGCCTTGCTTCCTCAATAATATTCTTTGTCTTTGAATGGCATATCGTCACCGTTGCGTTTTTATCCAGCAACAGCTTAGCGATCGGTTTTCCCACAATATTGCTTCGTCCGAACACGACCGCCTTTTTTCCTGTCAGGTCACCGAAGCCCAGTTCCTCCAGAATACGGATAATTCCTTTGGGTGTGCATGGCAGAAGGGTTTTTTCACCGATATACATTTTACCCACATTCTGGGGATGAAACCCGTCCACATCCTTCAGCGGACTGATTGCTTCCAGCCTGCCTGACTCAGAACCGTTTTCACCGCCTGCCGCGTCATCTTTGTCGCTGTCCACAGGCTGCGACGATTCATTCTGACCGCTCTCCAGTGCATCCGCGACGGCATCCATAATGCCGCTGCTGGAAAATGTGGCGCCGCTGACTGTATCCACATCATACGTCTGTTCTGCAAGAATATCGTTTATCACGGCAGACTGCGCTTTTTAGAAAAACTCCCGGTCATCTTGAAAGGAAAGCACCGTAATATCCGCAATATATCCGTCCTCCACCGTAACCTGTACCTGTATCGTTCCCCGAAAACCTTCTCCCGTGCCTGTGTAAACGCCGTCTTTATACTTTCGATGGCCGCTGCTGCGGCAGTTCCCGCTATGGCTCTGGCAGGATTCGCCGACAGGCTTTCTTTGGGGCATACAGCAAGGCACTGCATACACTGAATGCACTCCCCTGATACTACCGCATCCTTTACCGGTATCCGGATTCCCATACTGCATGTCCTTGTGCAAAGTCCGCTTCGAGAAAAAGAAAAGGAGCTCCTGCAGCATCCCGAAAGAACACAGGAAACCACAGAAAAAACGCCCCCACAGCGCAGTGACCAGAAATACCGTGAAAACAAGAATAATCTGCGGAAACAGGATAAAAGCGGCAAGCTGGGATCGATTGTGTAAAAAAGCCACGTTTCTTCGCCATAAGCTATACCCTCCAACTAAAACTCATATCCTTTTTATAAAATTTCTCATGCAATCCGTGTGTGATCCGTATCATTCTATTTTCCCTTATCTGATATGAGTTGTAAAGTGTTGACATGAATTATTTCTGATTTGGCGTTCCCGTCGGCGCCGCATGGGACAGCTGCGCCCCCAGATTCAGAATGATCGGCGTAAAACAGGCATTGACTGCCGGCGTACAGTACTTCATAACGGATGGCGATCACATCATCAATCATCGCCAGCGGTATCTGCGTTTTGGTAATCGGGCCGTCCGTCTTGTATTCCGTGACGATGGAGAGTGCGGAGCGGAAGCCGTCGCCAGCGTAATGACCCCGATCTGTTTCCCGTAGGAGCGTATCCTGCGCCAGACCATCTCGCTTCCCAGCATCAGTCCCATGCCGAGATCATCTCCAATATTTCCATCATCCGTCATCCCTTCCTTTACACAATTCCATTCAACAGAATATCTAAAACCTGCCGGTTCTTTTTCTCCAGAACCTCGATCTTGGTAACACCCGTTTCTTCCAGAGAATACTGTAGTTCAATGAAGTTGATAACCTGAAGAATGATCCTTGTCACTTTGGCTTTATCCAAAGGAACGCGGAGCTGAATCCTGGATAATAATTCTTTCAGGATATTTTTATTCATCTCCTCCATTGGCTGCCTGCATTGCATGATCCCAGCTTTCAAATGTGCAGGCGGCATCAGGACCACTTCTATAAAAATTTTCTGATACTGCGGATTCTCCTGAAAAAATTTCATGCGGACTGAAAAATATCTGTTAAAACATTCTTCCGCCGTCATTGTGCCGCCATATCGTACAAACTGCTCCTCTATACAGGATTTTAACCGTTCAAAGCATTCCCCCACGCAGGCAAGAAGCAGTTCGTCCTTGGAGGAAAAATAATGATAAATGATTCCCTTGGAAATTCCCTGTTCCGAATCAAAAATATTATTTACGGAACCGGCGCTGTCCCCCTTCGCCGAAAATTCTTTCAGGGCATTGTAAAATAGTTATAATATGTGCAGTTTTATGTATGTTAGCAAATATCCGACGGTCAGGGAGAAAATTGAATATGAATTTTGATGTAAGTTTTGACAGGAAACATGGATTGACCGAAAAATAGAACAGACGAGGCCGCCTGTTCCACGGAATATTCCTGCCGCTTTTATGTGTATGTTTCCTCAAAACAACAGGATTGCATCATAAAACCAGCAAGAACCTATCTGACAACTTATCACAACGTTTCTTACGAAATGATGCTATCCAGCTGTCAGAAACTGATATCTTATGCCAAGACCATTTAACAGTCATTTAGATTTGAATCAATAATGTGCCTTCTCCGCCTCTTCTTTGGTATGGTGGACCGTTCCCGACGGATGATGCGGCGGCGCGTAAACCACAGATACTTTCATGGGCATTCTGCCGGTATTGATCACATTATGCCATGTGCCTGCCGGAACAAAAATGGTGTCCCCCTCACAGACCTTTTTTTGGAAATCCAGACGTTCTTTACTGTCTCCCATCTTTACCAGTCCCACCCCCTGCTCGAGCCGTATCAGCTGATCCGTATCCTCATGGACTTCCAGCCCGATATCCGAACATACCGGAATGCACATCAATGTCATCTGTGCGTAACAGCCCGTCCAGATTTCGGTACGGTAATTTGTATTATGCACCGCCTTCCGGCAGACATTCATTACACAAGGCTCTGCTTTTTGCTGTCTTTGCCTGTCTAAATAATCCATACTCATCATATACCTTCGATTTTTTACATTATCATATGCGTTCAAGTTTTCTTTGTTTACAACCTTATTCCCTTTTGTTATTTCAGATACTATAAATGAGCAAATATAAAAACTCGCACCCCACATTTATTGTGAAACGCAGCACGCCCTTCGACATGTATCACATTCTTTTATCATCGTTATATGCATAAGATACATGAGCAGCTCGTTAGCAAATTTGGGCTGCCACGTATCCGTGAATGCCAAATCTGGTAGTCATCTCAGGAGGGACAAACGGAAAATCCCATCCAATCCGCATTGCATCCGGTAATTCAATATTGTCTGGCGGGAAACAGACATCATTTCAGCCAACTGTTCCTGCGTAATCTTTTTCTGCTTTCTCAGATACTGAATATTTTTGCCTAAGCCCATAATCATTTTCCTCCATTTATCTGTTGATGAAATATTTAATCTACTGTTTGAATATAACAGAGTCATAGATGAAAATCTACCATACCAAAAGCAACATTTGAAGGGATAATGCCAACTGACGGTTTACATCATCATTTTTCTATAACTTTAATTTTAATGCATTTCCCTTAATATGGCTTTTCCCATTTAGTCAGCCTTTATCTCTCCAATAATCAGAATCCGTTTTCCATGCTGACCTGAAAATGCTGTTCCACAAAATCAACCGCCGCAAGGATGGACAGGAAAGAATCCCTCTTGCAGCAGCGGGGACCGCCAACCGTCCCGGCATCCGTGCCTTTTTGAACAGAGTCCGCTTTGTTCAGAGATTTCTATGGGGCTAATCCAGATGGTTGCATTAAGACCGGAATTCGAAAAAATGATTGCAAACAACCGTTACCTCTGGACATCTTGCGAAGGCAGGGTGTCTGAGGCAACGGTCATAGAATATCTGAGAAAACATTTTTTCCGACTTTTGTCCCTGAACGGCCATTCATACATAAGTCGTTTAATTCTCAGAATGCAGGAACAAACCTAATTCAAAAATAGGCTTATTATCCATGTCAAAAATAAAACAAGATTTTTGCACAAATATGCTCTTTCGTTTAAGATCTTTCACTTTTCAATTTCTGATTTACCTTTTCTACATCAAGCTTGTAATAAAGAACTACAATAATTACCGTAATAATCAGTGGAACACCCCCAAACATAAAGGACAGCATATTGGTGCAGGATGCACTCTGTACCGCTGCCGTTGCATCATAATGGGATACTGCCAGCAGCCAGCCGCTGATTGCGGATCCAAGGCCGTTTCCTACTTTCATACCAAACGATGTACAAGAATACATGGAACCATCCATTCTCTTTCCCGTCTTCAAATAGGTATATTCCGAAGCCTCAGAGACAAGGGCATTAAAAGTACCGCCCAAGGTACAGCATGTAAGAGAAACCAGGCCATACATCCACACTACTACAGTTGCATTTCCCTGTATAACAAAGATCAGATAGATTGCGCGTACTACTACATTTATGATGAAACACCCCAAATTCAAAAGACGAATATTTTTCAGTTTTTTTACGAGCATAGGCGCCGCGATCAGACCGATCACATTTGCCGCTGAAAAAACTGTTATCATCTTCCCGAAATAGCCGGCATTTCCACAATTGTATGTAAAGTAATAAATGGCTGCTCCCAGGGAAACGCCTGCCATCAAATAAAAGAGCAGGTAGATCATCGTCAACATATCAAAATATTTATTTGTGATAAGTGTTTTTAAAGTTTCCGTCAGACCGATTTCTTTTTTGGCAACGCCTTCTTTCTTTGCCGCCTTATAAGCTTCATTCAATTCCTCCTCCGGAAGCTCCTTTACCGATAATACAGAAATTGTATTGACTACCAGACCAATCAAAGCGAAAATAATGGCTGTCGTTCTCCATCCCGCATTGCCGCCGCCAAATCTCTCTACCATAACTAAGGTGAAATTGGAAACCAGAAGATTTCCCAATGTGGAACCGATAAAACGGAAAGTTCCCATCTGTACACGTTCCTGACTGTTTTTTGTGATCAGGGATGTCAGTGCGGAATAAGCAATATTATTTGCCGTATAGAAAATCGCATTCAGCAGTGTGTACGCAATAAAGAAGTAAGCATACTGCAGCTTGGAGCTAAGATTCATAGGAATTGCAAACAATGCGACCAGCACAATTGCATTACCAAAATAGGACCAGAACATCCAAGGTCTCGCCTTACCAAATCTGGAGTGTGTTCTATCGATCAGATTGCCAAACAGAATATCGGTAACACCATCCAATAACTTGGAAACCAAAATCAGTGTACCAATAATACCCGCGTCCATCCCGATCGTATTTGTCAGATATATCATGACGAAGCTGGAAATCAGTCCATAAACCATATTCGCAGCAAAATCGCCGCCGCCATATCCTACTTTATTATATATTTTTAAATATTTTTTCTCTTCCATAGCGAAGCCTCCTTCTTATTCTTAATCCTATCGTAAACTCCGAGTTGCCGCTTCTTTTGTTGCAAAAGGTCCCGGTACCGCCTTTAAGCTTCTGTGGTTGCCAAAGTAATCCCTGTCAAAAGTAATTGTACTGCCATCGGGGTTTTCAAATCTTTCCTCCGGCTCAAAAGCCTCACCCAATACATCACTGTCAATCATGGATGTCGTATAATTGCCAAGCACCTCATACACATTCGTATCCAGTGTATACTGACCATCCTTTTCTACCAGATTGACATATACTTTATCAGCCGTATTCACGAAATGATCCGTCTCCTTCTTCCATGCTGCAGCACCGTTAAAATATGCATTTCCATTGATCCAGACCGGCAGCTTACCGAAATGATAATCCTGCATTACAAACATATTGGGCTCCGGGTTATCCGGCTCAAACGGAACGATCCACTCATCATAAGTTGGGAAATCATCAAATACACCTGTTCCCTGTACCTGATTGTCCACCATAATAAAGCCCATATCTTCTTTTGTTTCTTCCGGTTTTACCGGCCAGTTCTGAATAAATATATTGTTATAAATACGATCGTCTCCATGCAGGAAAGTCATCATACCGGCTACCTCTGTTCTGTGCGCAATATGATATGGCGTGTATCTCGGTGCCATGGTACCGTTCTTTAACGGCATATCTGAACCGCTTCCGATAGAACTCATCGGCCCAAGACAAAGATTATGCACAACTGCACAGCCCTGAGATGCCAGCTTCATGGAAAGCTTAGACAAACATATATTATGATCAATCAGCGTCGGTCCGTGACTTACTTCTACAAAAACATCACAGCTTCCCATTCCTCCCGGTACAAGCGGAATGTCCTCAGAAGGCGCATGATTGTTATGGAAGAGATTTTGCGTAATCCGTGTTCCCTGTGCCTCCCAGTCACACCAGATACCCATGGTGCAATGATGGATATGATTTTGGCGGATCGTTACATCTATTGCTGCGTGCAGCTTAATACCAGCTACCTCTGCACCGGCAAGTTCCTGCATATTATTGATATGATGAATGTGGTTATCTTCAATTTTGGAGAATACTCCGCCCATTCTTCCGACAATACCCGTCTGCTCGCAATGATGAATATGACATCTTCGCACAATGTGGCTTCCTATATTCTCTTTTGTCCATCCATGATACTGCCCTCTGCATACCGCGTCTCTTTCCATCTGCGTGGCGCTTTTTACATGTTTATTAGTAAAATAATGATCATTTCCCTTATCATAATATTTTCCAAGAGATATGCCGCAGCATTTACTGTTACTGATTTCACAGTCTTCAATGATCCAGCCCTTCGACCAGTGGGGTCCGATCATTCCATCTTGATAGGCTGCCGGAGGCGCCCATGTAGTAGCTGCCTTATTAATATCAAATCCGCTGACTGTAATATAGTTTATATGATTTTCAGACGGCATGAAGCAGTTTCGGCGGACATTGATCTCCACCTTCTCCTCCCGAGGATCTTTTCCCTGAAAGTTTGCATAAATTACAGTTTCATTTCTTTCCTGCTCCGTATACCATTTGTATATTGACCATTCCGGTTCCCAAGAATGTATATAAACTTTACCTTCGATACACTCTTTGAGACTCTGTACTTCATATAATTGCCTGTCATTCAAATACACTGCGCCGGTATGTCTTACAAACGGACCAAAATACCAGTCTCCCTTTACAAGCGTTATGTAAGGATTGTAACTGCCAAAGGCGCCGTTATCGATCCTGCACACCCATACATTTCCTTCGAAGTGCTCCCAGTCACGAACCTCTTCGGCTCCAGTTATGACAGCGCCCAAAGGCACCTCACTTCTATAGATAATCCGTGCATCCTCCGTTCCGGCATTTTTCGGATTCACATACTCACGATAAATACCGGGCGCCACTATGATCTCGTCACCGGGTGCCGCTGCCTGCGCCGCATCATTAATAAAACGAAACGGACTCTCCTTTGTTCCATCGCCATCCTTACAAGCATTACAATTTACATAAATATTCATTTTTCTCTCCTTTCAAAGAGTACAGCTCATCGGGCCCTTGATGATCATGCGCACATTACTCTTGTTTTGTTGTTATATTTATTATATAATCGAATCAGTGATCCAAAAATATCTAAAAGAGAGCAAATAGAAATAAAATGTATCCAAAATCGACTTCATTTCAAACCATTCATACCCAGGCAAATCAGAACGACAGGAAAAGACTTGTCCGACATAATGATATGTCTTTCTCAAATCTGATCCTGCATAATAACCAAAATTCACTTTATCAATACTTTGAAATCAATATGCCCTATCTGATTCTCTATGAAAATGTCAATCCCACGGCTAATTCCTCTGTGTATATGGAACTGTCCGAAAGCAGTATCATAGATGCACGTATGCCCTATATGGATTTCACATCCATGGGCGGTTTACGGCTTCACTCCCACGACTTCTATGAACTGACCTTTGTTTTGTCCGGTGAACTAAAGATACGAATTGAAGATGAATACATGACCTATCACCCCGGAGAATGCTGCCTGTGCAACAAAAATATTCATCATGTAGAGGTAATGGATCAAAATACAGAAATTGTCCTGTTTTTGCTGAAAGAGAATTATCTTCGTGATGTGCTCAGTGCAAATTATTACTATGATCAGAATGGAGATCCCCATGCAATCGGCTCTGTATTTCAGCGCTTTTTCAAAGAAAATAAGAAAAACTCTCTCTATGATGCCAAGGTATATACCGATTTTAAGCTTTTAGATGCGTCTCCTCAGGATCAGTTCTTTGATGTCATTAATCAAATGGTTGATGAAATCTCGGGAAACCAATCCGGTAAAAGCCACATGATGAAAGCACTTTTCTGTCGTTTTCTTGAGATGCTGGAGAGCAACGATATTTATCAAGTAGAAGTACACTGGGCAAAGCTTTCAAACGATGAACAGATCGTCTATAAAATAGCAAACGCCTATCAGGATAAAATGGGACTTTTTTCCAGAGCAGAAATCGAAGCATTAACCGGCTATAACAGTGACTACGTGGAACGAATCATGAAACGTTCCACCGGCAAAACCCTTTCCGAATATGGGAAAACCTTTTTATTAAAAAAAGCAGCAGATATGTTAACGGAAACAGATAAAAAGATTGGAGATATCTGCGAAACACTGGGATACTCCAACCGTAATTATTTTAATAAATTATTTTATAATGCATATGGCATGACACCCCTTGCTTACCGCAAACACAAAGGGCATCCTCCTCTGTTGTAATATCCTGGGAATAAATCACCCGTGTGTACGGCATTTCCGGCAGTTTCAGATACACATCTGTCCCTCCCATATACTCTGATAATACCGCCTTCTTCTGGACAGTTCCTTTGTATCCGCAGCCTGCATCATTTCCCCAAACATAAAATATGTCTCCCAGCAAAGAAGAATGAGTATGTTGAAAATTGCATTATTTCAAGTGCCCGGGCGTTTGAAAATATGCTGGCTATTGCAACTTGCAATTACCCCAAAACTGTGCCTGACTGTAATGGAAATTCAAGTGTATTCGATGGCATTGCTTACTTGCCGAATGAAAGCGGCTCAAGGGATACCTGTATTTTTCAGGCAGAGGAAGCCGCGGGAATTTATATTGCCGAACTTGATTTGAAGCAGCTACAAGAGTACCGTGAGCAGCTAGTATGCTCCTACCTATTGACATTTCTTAGCTGG
>DLAA01000027.1:0-16688 GCA_002493835.1 Lachnospiraceae bacterium UBA7060
ATTTTTTTCCAAAGACACAAACTATTTTACACTACCTTGTCTGATCGTGTATGCTTTACTTGAACAAATAGCTTTTGTCCACCTTCATAGGTTACCACCACGTCATCCAATCCCAATTTAACATTAGCTTGTAATTCCACACATTTTATATTATTATCGGAATTAAGCATATCAATAATGTATTGTTGTCCAACAGACCACTCATACCAATATGGATCTCCCATCCCGGGTTTTGTTTTTGCTGAATATTTCATATAACCCATCAGACAATTGTTCAATGTACCTTTCTTCAATCCGCTGTTTTTTTTCATCACAATCTTATTTACTTAGATTTATAGACCATTTCCCTTTCTTGGTAGCCCCCACTCGCACAAGAATCCCTTTGTTTTTCAATTTGTTCATGACATACCTGATTCCATTTTTTGACATTCCCATAACTTCTGCCATTTTATCCTGTGTAATTTCCGGATTCTTCAATATAAGTTTCGCTACTTTTTTCTCTGTATCTGATAAAACAGACAGTAATTCATCTTCTATTATTTCTGTGCCAGTTTCTCTATTTTCTGTGTCAGCTATCCTACTTTCTATGCCAGTGTTTTCTATTTCTGTGTCAGTTACTGCAAATCTTTCCATATTTTCTATGTCAGTTCCTATATTTGTACGATAAAAAATCACCCGAAATGCATCGCCCATATCAACAAACTCAGGCTCTTGAACCCCATATTCTCTACATCCCCGAATCATTCTCTGAAGACCAGTTCCCCATTGTTCAATAATACCCATACGACTAAATATCTCTGCAATACAAACATTGCGGATTTTTGAACGCCCTGATATAGCCTGTTCTACTGTTAACCCACCATACAGCATACCCGGAGAAGTTATCTCCACTCTGTTATCATAAATCGCAATCTGAACGCAGGAATGATCCAGGTAACACCTATGACATACAGAATTGATAATTGCCTCCCGAATACTCTCCGGTGGCAATTCGTATTTGTCCTTTCGAACAATCCCATCAATCGTAGCGCCAAGGTTAATATGTTTTAAAACGAACTGATATGCTTCTTCAATCTGGTCATAGATTGGTCCGGTAAATTCCCTCCTGTCAATGAATACTGCTCTATCTTCCCCTTTAAATAATGCACACTGTATTTTAGCAAATCGAAAAGTATTGTTTGTAAAAAGTACAAAAGCATTTGTAGTCAGAAAACTCTGACCGTTTTTCTTTAGGATTCCCCAGTTTTCCAGATTAGTAACTGTTATCTTCCTTACTTTATTTATAGGCAGTTCCTTTGATTCAGCAATATACTTTCGTATATCGTTGCATAATTTTAAGGCTTGTTTTTCATCATAGTCAATTTCAACATTAACAATCTCATCATACGATTTACCTGTTCCCTGATATTCCAAATCCTTTAATATCGCCTCATCCACCGGTCTGCTGGTTCCTGCCACTCGAATATAAGTTCCATTCTCTTTTCCCATACTTCGGATATAATATGGTCTGTTCTGACCTGGATATATTTCTATCTGGACAATACATTTCCCTTCTATTGTCTGGAAAGTAACGTCTGGAACAATTTGAGGAGCACACATATCAGAAACCGCATTGGCAATCTTGTCCATAATCTGAAACACAGAACTTGGCTCAACACCGACAATACTTCTTGTTATATCATCTACCCCAATAATTATTTTTCCACCGGATGTATTAGCATATGCAACTATCGTCTTCATATATTTTTTACTGTCATCTGGAAGTTGTACTTTAAATTCTATATTTTTTGATTCACCACATTTAATATCTTCAAGTGTCATTGTCCTATCCTCCTGATTCAGATAAAATATATTATTTAAGTTTTTCAAAAAACTCTTCCATTGGGTGACTTTCTTTTTCTTTTCTCTGTTCCACTATATAATCAATGTCTTTCAATGATATGTAATTTCCTAAATTCCAAATCTCTATATTCATCAAATAAACAATGTTTTCCAACGATTCTCCTTGCTCAAGTAAATACCTAACGAGAGATGCTCTTATATTAGCTGGCGTCAATGCTTTATAATATTCATCATTGGGATCAATTCTGATAAGTTTGCTAAACACATCATTAATTACATCTTCCCTCATTGGTTCTTTTCCGTTATCTTTGGTCCGATAAAAAACATAATCCCCACTTACGCCAAGAACCTTCAATCTTTGCAAAGCTTTTATGAGCTCTTCTGGCATACGTATCTCTTTTTCTTCCAGTTTTAATTTTTCTTTTATACTGCCATCATTATTCCAATCAAAATTTTCTCTCCATTTTAAAGAACGTAACTTTCTCCGTTCCAAGCCAAAAGATAATTCCATCAGGAACATCGCAACATCTCTTTCCTTGTTTTTTCCAGTTTCTAAATATTGTATCGCTTTTTTCAATTTTTCTAAATTAATAACATTTTGTCTCTCATCCTGCTTTAAGATTTTAGAAAATCCATCCAACATTGTTTTTGTACTAATGTCAAAAGCACTCTTTTCAGACATGCAGCACATAAAATCTTTTATATAGAAAAAAACATTCTTTAGGGTATTCTCTTTCTCCAACTTTGTCTTTTTTTCTATATAACTATAAAAATCTGTCAACTCAATTGTATCATAAACATTATTTGTTTCACTTTTTAAATACCATTTACCCATATCTATAGAACAGTACTTTAAGAAACGTTTTAACGCCGATGAATAAGCCGACCAGCTTTTTTCACTCCCTTTATAATAACAATTTCTATATTCTGCAATGTCCTTAAAAAAATACGTATTTGGCTCAATACCCAAAATATTATTATAAGAAAGAAAATCAAAATAATACTGATCTGAGTTTTTACCATAAATAATCTCTAAAACCGTTTTTTTTGATTGAAAATCTGATTGCCCTTTACCAATATTGTTGTTAAACAACCAAATACCATTAAGGCTGACTACAATCCCCCATTCAGCAACGCTATCTTTTACTCCTTCTTCTGTGTAATCTTTGAACAAACGGTTTACCACACTTCTTTCATTTACTTCATCGAACGTAATTTGAATTTTCAATTTATCGTTTATTATATATACTTGTTGTTCAACACTCCATTTTAAACTAGAAGCACAATCATAGCCTAATTTCTTTCGAAAAACTTCCTCAAAAACACATTTTCTAAATTCCTCTATGGTACTCTCCTCTTCTGCTTTTAAATATTTTTTTGATTCTTCTTCAATTCGTTTCAATCCGTCCGCATTTTTTCGCATATTTGCCTTCCTCTTTTCCATGATTTACTATTAGGGTATCATATTTAAAAGGAAATTTAAATACATGAAATAAAATTTAAATTGGTGTATTGGAACACATAAAAGTTTCCACCTATTAATCATTGCATAATAAGCAACTTTATTCGACACCATACACCATAAAATAAAGTGCTTACTATCCCAAAAACCTACTATATTCTACCTCGGCAGACTATCCTCGACACACAGCGCCCCATACCCCGCCTTCGAATCCGGATACTCCGCCACCCCCCTAATCGGCTTTGCCCCCTTCCGCAGATACGCCTTCACCTTCTCCCCATACAGATAGGGATCGTTGCCCATCACGATCCCCCACTGCATCAGAAGAGCCGCTGCCCCGGTCACAAAAGGCGTTGCGAAAGAAGTCCCGGTAACCGGTACATATCCCCCATTCCTGTCCGGTGCCATCACACCTACCCCCGGTGCAACAAGATCCGGTTTCACATAAGTATCCGACGTACGGCTGTTGACCTGTTCCTGATAGAGGTATCCTCGACCCGAAAAATCCGCATAAGATTCATACACGGGATCATAAGCTCCCACCGTAATCACCCGGGAAGAAGTAGAAGGAATCGTAAGTGTCACGTCAGGGGTAGTTCTGATAAACCGAGTGTCAGTACTGCGAACGGTTTCTGAGGGAAGATAAAAACTGTAGTTCCCTGTTGTGATATGCAGAGGAAAAATCTCAAAGGTCCACACCCCCTGATTCAGATAACGATTTCCCTCCACAGGCAGAAAATCAAAATAGATTTCCTGCGCCGTCATATAAGGAGCCGGTTCTCCATTGTAGAGTAATATTCGAGTCTGCTGCAGTTGATAAACCTGTTTACCAGGCTGGTCAGTATCTACCTGAAAACGCTCCCCGGAAGGTGACAAAACTGTCACTAGATAGCGGTCTGTATACTCTTTCCACAGTTGTACATTCAATCCTGTCTCATAGGCCCCCACTGTCATTTCGATTCTTCTTTCCTGCCCCGGATAATTTCCATCTACTCTATTGACTGATTCGGTTACTTCTTGATTTGCGCTTGCATCTAGCCGCAGACTTCCACCTAAATGCCCGCCTGATGCACCCTCATTTCCGCTGCCAACACAGATCACAGTTCTTCCAATCTCAGAGACATTATCAATAAACCGCTCCAAAAGGGAACTGCCATTGTGCGCGCCATAGGTGTTCCCAAAACTTAAGTTGACAGCCACAGGCATCCTAAGCTCCACTGCCTTCTTGACCACATAAGTCAATGCTCGCATCAGTTCCGTCGTGCGGGGAAAAGAATCAGTCCTTGGCGAACCGAGGCGTACAACCAAAATATCACTCTCCCTTGCCACTCCCGCATAAGCCGCTCCCCGGTCCCCGCCATTTCCCGCTGCGATTCCTGCCACCGCCGTCCCATGCCCGCTAGTGTCAATACTTGGCACAATCTGCTCCGCCGCCTGTCGGCTGCCGGCGGCAAGCGCCGTATTGATTTCCTCCTGCGAATATTCCCTGCCAATCACCTGATCCCACAGACTATATATTCTGGTAGTGCCGTCCGGACGCCTGAAATCCCGGTTATAATAACTGATTCCCGAATCAATAACCGCCACCAATACTCCTTTCCCTGTAAGCTCCTCATAAATTTGACTCCCGGGAGTAAAACAGGAGGCGGAATTTCCTGACAAGTCCGAAAAGAAGAGACGTTTAGGTTTTTCCACATATTCGATCTGCTCCTCCTCTGACAGCCTCTCCATCTTCGATTCCGGAACCGTCAAAATTGCATAACCAGCAATCATCTCCTCCACCACTATGCCCCATTCAGTCAACGACTGCAGAGAGCCATGATATTTTACAATCACCTCCCAAGTCTTTTCCTGCCTATCGAATCCCACATCCAATTCCAAAGAACGCTCTCGCTCCTCAGGCGGCGTCTGTAAAGCAAGGTTCAAAATATTTTCATTCTTCTGCGTATCCATGTATCCCCCACTCTTATTGCACATCTTAAAGCTAAAATAGTTTTATTTCTATTATATTATATCTAAAATAATTTGACTGTTACGTCCTTTTATGCTAATATATTTCTAATTTCTATCGCATATCAAAGATCGTCCAAATGATATCTGCCCTGAATCATTTCCACGATTCCCACACCAGTATTGACTATACAAGACATTGCATATACCAAAGAGGAGAACCCATGAATACACCACAGCCTATGATGCCCTCTGCCAAAATCAATGATGACACTGATCTGGAAACCTATACGACTTCCGACTCCATGAAAGCCTGCGGCACATTAGACTACCCAGTCAATGCCCGCTATCTGGATCTGCACAAATCTTATCTAAATTGGATCCGTTGGCACTGGCACGACGAAATGGAAATTCTGATTGTCGATCAGGGTATCGCAAAGATTTCCACGGACGATGCTTCCTATCTCATCAAGCCTGGGCAGGGTCTTATTATTAACCAAAATATTATGCACTGCATCCATGCCCAGGATCAGAAAGGTTGTACCTTTCATTCTCTTGTCTTTCACCCGGACTTTATTTTTGGTCAAAAAAGCAGTTATCTGCAGACACAATATTTGCTGCCAATACAGAATTACCAGTATTTTAAAGCCTTTTCCCTGGATGGAAGTGCTGCCTGGCACGCACAAATACTGCAGGAACTAAAAGAAGTAATCGAGATAAATCTAACCCAAAATTTTGGCTATGAACTCAGTACCAAAGGATATTTATGCCACTTTTGGGCAGAGTTGATTCGTCAGCTTCCACATCCGGAAACTCCCTTTACGCACCGGTCGTCTCCGGATGAACAGCGTGTCAAAGAAGCAATGCTCTACATCAGGACGCACCATGCACAACCGCTGACCCTGGAGGACATTGCCAGCAGTATTCATGTGAGCAAAAGTGAATGCTGCCGCTGTTTCTCAAGAACTCTGCAAATGAGTCCCTTCGAGTATCTGATGAAATACCGAATATATAAATCTGCCAAGAAGCTTATGGATCCCCGGCAGAATTTCAATTCTATCGCCGACATCGCATTCTCTGTCGGATTTAACAACACAAGTTATTTTAATAAGCTGTTTAAAAAATATCTTGGCTGTACGCCTACGTATTACAGAACACACAAAGAGGTGCATCAGGAGAAGGAACGCGGCACACTTTCCTATTTTTTATAACCTCTTTCTGCACGTTCCTCCTTTTTCTTTTCAAAACGACTTACCAAAATTGGATGTCTTTCTTCCTGCTCGGCAAATTGGTAAGTCTTTTTGTATGCAAGATTTATCTTTAATTTGCATAGTTTAATATTTGTTTGCAAAATATAATCATTAAATGTCAAATATACTTGACATCTCTTTTCGCAGATGCTATTATAACAGTGACAAAAGATCCATGGAGAAAGGAGGCATGCAGCGTGTATGAAAAATCTAAAACTCAAATTGGCCCGTATGGAGAAGGATCTTTCTCAGACCGAGCTGGCCAAGCGAATCGGTGTCACCAGGCAGACGATTGGCATGGTGGAATCGGGCGACTATAATCCGACGCTGAATCTATGTATACAGATTTGTAAAGAACTTGACAAGACATTAAATGATTTATTCTGGGAGGAAGAAGATAATGAACCTTAAGAAACTGCTGTTTGGAAAAAGCAATCTGGATGAGATGCAGGAACTGGCTCTTTTAAAAATTGAAAGAAATGGATTCTGGATCGGATTTTGGGGACTGGTACTCTCTATGGCTGTTCAAGCTGCTCTGGCTGACCCTTCGGAAGGTTTTCAAGAAATACGAGGGGAATGGATCGTATTGATGTGTATGGCAGTTTACACAGTAATCGCCTGCGTACGCAACGGCATCTGGGACAGACGCATACCTGCCACACCTAAGGCCAACATCGCTGTGAGCCTGTTCTCTGCTACAGTGACTGCTCTTATTTTGAGTCTGCTCTCTTACAAAAACTATCAGGAACCTGTTACCGCTGTTTATACCTTTGTAATACAGTTTATTCTTCTTAGCATAGTGCTGATTGTGACACTTTCTTTCACTACTGCTCTCTACCACAAAAAAAGACAAAAGCTTGATGAGGAGAATGACAGCATTTCTTCAAAACAGAAACAATAACTTTTCTACAAGACCAGTTTTTCCCGTGTCTTTAAAAAAAAGCAAGCGCCCCTGTAATAACCTGCCTCATATAATTTCACAAGAATTTCCCGCATTCGCTGGTCAAGTCTATGGTACAATACCGGTTCTTCCCAGCGGATGCCCGACAAATATTCCCTCTGTCTGCTATTAAGGCAGCTTAAGTCTATTTTCCTGTCACCCTGTCTTCCTCCTTGCATGTTTTGACCACATTGATCAACATTTAAAAACGAAAAAGAACAGGACATGTAGCTGCACTCCTCACCATTCTCTTCACATTTTTTATATATCAGCTCTGTCAGTTTTCCGTCACTTCTATACTCATAGGCAGATTCTCTCCACAAAATATCCTGTAATTGCGCCTTTTCCTTTTGGTGTGACAAAAATGTCAAATCTGACGATTTTGTCACTCCTTTTTGACCATTATAGTCAGAAGAAGCTTTCCGCCATGTACGTCTCCCATAAGAATCCTGCTCCTGAATAAACTGTTCTCGCCTGGCAAATATTCTCATTGACGGCTCCTCTCGCAAAAGAACACTGCTTTCAAACAGATATTCCATCATAAGCTTCTGCACTTTAGCCCGGGACGCCGGATAATCCAACCGGTCACATATTTGCTGCAAAGTGTAACCAATATCTGTAAGATGTCTGACCGCGCCGCCACAGGCCGCATCCGTGACAAAATTTGACAACGCCGTCTGAAAATATTCGGGCCTGTCCATTTGACATGTCCTCCCTTAATCTCCCATTCCCTCAATTAAGATTCTGCCTGCCATCAGGCAAAATCATATCCCATCAAATCCTCTGTTTACAAATATCCATCAGGCAGCATTTGTCACAGTAAGGCTTTGTCCGGGCCGTGCACACTTCCCTGCCGTGCAGCACAAACCTATGACACAAATCGTTTCCCTCCTTAGGCGGCACAATCTTCCACAGCTCCATCTCGACTTTTTTCGGATCTTTGATTCCGTCCACCAAGCCGATTCGATTACACAGTCTAATACAATGGGTATCCGTGACAATGGCAGGTTTCCCGAACACATCCCCCATAATTAGGTTAGCGCTTTTTCTGCCCACACCTGGAAGTTTTAACAAGGTGTCGAAGTCATCCGGTACTCTGCCGCCGTAAACCTCCTTGATCTGTCTCATACAGGCGCTGATATCTCTGGCCTTACTCTTCCCCAGCCCACAGGGATGTACAATGGCTTCAATCTCCTCCACTGGGGCTGCCGCTAACGCATCCACATCCGGAAACTTTTCATACAGTTTCTCTACCACCACATTGACTCTCGCGTCCGTGCACTGCGCCGCCAGCCTCACACTGACAAGTAACTTCCAGGCCTCGTTATAGTAAAGCGTACACCCTGCGTCTGGATACGCCTGCTTCAGTCTCTCAATCACGGCAAGTGCCAGCTCTTTTTTTCTCATTGTAATTTTTTCTCCTTAATGATCTCTATCTGACACATTTTCATGGCCTCCAACGCATTATGATGGCTCTGCGGTGTGACGCCAGCGCAGCATTCCGCATTAATCTGTACCGTCACTTCCGGCAGAAAAGCCTTGATTATCATAGCGTTAGAAATAACACAAATATCCGTACAAAGTCCTACCAGCATAACACTCTGCAGGTCTTCCATTTCCTTCAAATACTGCGCCAACTCCACAGAACCAAAGGTAAGCTTATCAAAAATTTTGACATCATCACCTTGCAGCTGTCTCAATTCTTCTCTGATCTGCCACCCTTCTGTTTCTTTAATGCAATGCTTCACAGGCAGCTTTGTACCCTCCTGCGTGTTGAGATAATCCTCAAAGTGGGTATCCCTCGTATACACTACTTCTCCATCAAAATTTTGGATCTGTGCCGCAACCTTTTCGACAATCGCCTCCGCCTCCTTTGTGCCAAGTGCGCCATCGATAAAATCATTCTGCATATCAATCACTGCTAAAACTTTTTGTGCCATATTTATCCTCCTTCTTTACAATTCCACTACGCCAAGGTTTCACCGCAAAACTGCCACATTCCTGCAGTTCCCTATAGAATAACAACAGGACGCACGGTTTTGACTGTAAAATACAGCAACACCGCCCGTCCCTGCACAATTTTGTAAAGTGGGAATCTTTCTGATATATCCCACAAACTCCCACCTATAAATTTAGTTTGGAGAGCAAATCCCCCAAGCTCGTGGAAACATTTCCCCCAGATGTATACTCCTGCGGCTCCCGCTCCTCATCCACATCCGCCATTACCTCTTCCAAAGCCTTCATGCTGAGACTTACCTTATTGTCATTGGTGTTTAAAATCTTCACTTTAACTTTCTGGCCTTCCTTCAAGACCTCACTGGGCTTTTTTATTCTTCGCTGGCAGATCTGAGAAATGTGCACCAAACCGCTGATTCCATTTCCGAGATTCACAAAAGCCCCATAAGGCATCAAACTCTCCACCACACCCTCCATAACAGTGCCGGGCGCCATCATGGATATCCGATGTCTGCGCTCCTCCGCCTCTTTCTCACGGGCCACCGCTTTGCCTGAGAGAACCACCTTATTCTTCTCCCGGTCCACGGTAATCACTTTGACCTCAATCTCCCTGCCGACCCAGGATTCCACATTTTCCACATAATCGACAGACAGCTGAGATGCAGGAATGAAAGCTCTCATTCCTTCCAGATAAGCCACCACGCCGCTTTTCACGCTCTCCTTGATAGAAACCTTAACAACTGTCTCATCGTCAAGCATCTTTTGTAATTTATCCCAGGCGAGCACATCATTTGCTTCCTTCTTAGATAACTCAATATTTCCTTCTCCGTCATCCATACGAATTACCGTTGCTTCCACTTCATCGCCCACAGCAATCTTTCCTGCTGAAAGGAAATCTGGATCATTGCTCAGATTTTCTGCTTTGATAATCCCTTGTGTATAATATTTTAGATCAAGGATTACCTCCTCCTCGTTCACATCGATCACTGTTCCTTTTATGATATCACCCTCATTGATCTTGCGAAACGAAGCTTCCAGCTCTCTCTCGTAATCCTTCATAGTCTCCGTCGTGCCGACCGCTTTCTCTTCCGCAGTCTCCTCCACAACACTCTCTTTCACTTCCTCACTCATGTTCTCTCCTCCCTCTGTCCCACTCTATTTTTCCATTTCTCATTCAGATTTTTCCTTTTTCTCTATCCTGCAAAAAGCCAGTGCCGCACTCAGGAAAAACCAGGTACCACCAAAGATGCCGATCCTGTCAAGACATAGCACATAAAAATAGAGAATCCCATAGACAAGCCATCCTGGCATCAAATGCGGGACTGTCGATGAATCAAAATAACCCTGCCTGTTCCTCATTTGCTCCAAGAGGCAGCACTGATAAGCCATTTCCGCACCCAGCCACAGCGTCAGTACAGCCGCCACAGCCAGACACACCGCCAGCACATAAGATACAAAACGGACAATTCTTTGTATCTTTTCCGGTTTCTTTTCCCATACACGGATCCCCACCAGCTCCCTGCCCGCCTCAACGACCGCCCAGCCAAAAAACATCATAGCAAAGGGTCGTAGCACATACTGCAGCAAATACATCGGTTCCACCGCAAACCGTTTCCATCCATACTCTCTTGCCAGAGGCGTCAAAACCGCAATAGCGGCCTGCAGAACCACAGCAGCAGCCAGAACAATAGCAAGTGTAATTTTTTTCTTTCCCCTGTCTGCCTTCTTTCTTGGTCCATAAATCAGATCGTTTATCTCTACACCAAATACCCCTGCAATCTCCAGCAAAAGCTCAATACTCGGCTCGCTCTTTCCATTTTCATAATTACTGATCGTCTGTCTGGTACAATGCAGGCGCTCCGCCAAATCTTCCTGCGTCAGATTCTTTTCCTTCCTGATTTTTTTAATATTTTTCCCCACTTCTGCCATGCCAGTTTCCTCCAGTCAGACACTTTTTCATGCTGCTCCTTTCTCTGACAATAGCAGTATTTCCCCAAAAAGTCACGCAAAGAATCTTTGCAGATTATTTTTTACCCAAAATGCCGTCAACAAACTTCTTGATATCCGCCTCCGGCATCGTTTTCAACAAATATCCCCTGGGCTTTAAGGACATCACCTTCTTAACGCTCTCCGCATCGCCTCTGCCAGTCAGAAAGACAACAGGAATATCCGCAATGTCCTCCTCAGAACGTATCATCTCAAGTGTCTGCCTGCCGTCGCAGACTGGCATTTCATAATCTAACAATATCAAATCCGGTCTGTTGACTGCTATGCTCTTAATCGCCGCAATACTGGAATTGCTCTCCAGCATCTCATAGTCATTTCCTAAAAGCCGGACCATATTGCTTCGCATAAAGTCAGAATCGTCAACTACCAGAATCTTCTTCTTTTTTTCGCTGTCCAAATATTTTTTAATCTGACCCATAGCATTTCGTGCATTAATCGGGGACACAATCTTCCCCTTTTCCGTTTCGGCGGTGATCGCACTGAACGTAAAATATCCCGATCCCGTATCAAATAGCAGACTGCAGAAAGGATGTACCCTCTCAAAAGAAGTCACCAGCTGATCATAGGTCAGCAGAGACTCGCCCTCCAACTCAAACCATTCCAGCTGCGTGAAGCATTCTCTAATTTTTTCCAGCATCTGCCTAGAAATATAACGAGTGATATTAATCACCATATCGTCTACCTTCAAGTACTGTGAACCCATCAGATCACTAATCACCTTGAGAAGAAGCCTTTCCTCAATCGCAAGAATGATCTCCCACCGCTCCTTTTTTTTCCCTTG
The DNA here is from genome assembly GCA_002493835.1 of Lachnospiraceae bacterium UBA7060. Lineage (GTDB taxonomy): Bacteria > Bacillota > Clostridia > Lachnospirales > Lachnospiraceae > UBA3282. Next base: position 12,189 of record DLAA01000027.1, read on the forward strand.
GTAAGTAAAACGATAGCAGACCGTCTTCTCGATCGCCTCGCCACTGTACTGCCTGCTGATCGCCTTGGCCTTCAGCTGAAACATTTCCTGGAACAGCTGAACAATCGTCTGCTCCAGAGCATCTATCTCCTTTGCTGCAGGGATATTCGACCACCTATTCAGTTTCTTTCCTGCAATTGCTAGATCTTCCGTCTGCGTATGGGCCACCAGCCAGCCGATGCTGACACCCAGAAAATGTCTCATCGCCTCATCTGAATAGTTCGTATCCTCCAGTTCATCCTCCAGCGCAGGAAGTGTATTGTTTTGAAAATCTTCGTGGAGGCGCTTATGTATCTCGAAATCACTGTAGTTAATAGATCTCATATAGGCCTCTTCATGCTGAAAATGCTCGAGCACATGGTTTTTCATGTACTTGATACCTTCCCGGCACACCCACTCTCTTTTTTCTTCATTTTCACTGAGATTTAACAGTTTATTGATGGTTGCAAAGAGCTGCTTATGCTCCTTGTCAATAAAATCCACGCCAATCTCATACCGCGTATTCCATGGAATAGTCTTCACGTCATCCTCCTTTGTGAAGGCTCCGCCTTCACTTCTTTATTGAAAAAATATCGTTTTCAACTATATCGTATATTGTACACCCATTCCGCCCTTTCTGTAAACCTCAAATCAGGCACACATCCGGCCGAAAAAGTGCAAAAAAGGAACCGCCTTCACCTTCCAAGGCAATCGGTTCCCTTTCGCACTGTATTCATTTTCTCCCATCTTTACAAGCTTTGCGGCCTTGATCCCCGCGGATCAGGCATTCAGTTTTCTCCCATCTTTACAAGCTTTGCGGCCTGATCCGCTGCAATGCATGCGTCGATAATCTCTTGGATATCTCCGTTCATCACTTTATCCAGCTTGTAGATAGTCAGGTTGATGCGGTGGTCTGTAACACGTCCCTGTGGGAAATTATAGGTTCTAATCTTCTCGGAGCGGTCACCTGTTCCGATCTGACTTCTTCTAAGCTCCGCCTCCGCATCATGGCGCTGCTGCTGCTCTATATCATAGAGTTTCGCACGAAGCAGGGCAAACGCTTTCGCCTTATTCTGAATCTGCGACTTCTCGGTCTGACTATAAACCACAATTCCCGTGGGATAGTGAGTCAAACGCACCGCAGAATCCGTAGTGTTGACACACTGTCCACCGTTTCCGGATGCTCTCATCACATCGATCCGTATATCCTTATCCTCTATCACAATATCGATATCATCATCCACCTCAGGCATCACGGCTACGCTGATGGTGGAAGTATGAATCCGTCCGCCAGATTCTGTCTCCGGCACACGCTGTACCCGGTGCACACCGCTCTCATATTTTAACACGGAATAAGCACCTTGCCCGTCCACCATAAAGGTGACACTCTTCATGCCGCCGATTCCGATTTCCTCCACTTCCATGGTCTCCACCTTCCAACGGCGTCCCTCCGCATAGTGCACATACATGCGATAAATCTCTGCCGCAAATAAAGCCGCCTCGTCACCGCCTGCCCCCGCTCGAATCTCCACAATTACATTCTTATCATCATTAGGATCTTTGGGCAGAAGAAGAATTTTTAGCTCATGTTCCAGCTCCTCCACGCGCTTCTTTGCCTCAGTAAGTTCTTCTTTCAGCATTTCACGCATATCTTCGTCAGACTCCTCATCCAGCATAGCGAGACTATCTTCAATATCCTGGTTGCATTTCTTATATTCCTTATAGGCGTTGACTATAGGAGTCAGATCACTCTGCTCTTTCATCAATGAGCGAAAACGTTCCTGATTCTCCGCCACTGTGGGCTCGCTCAATTCATTCATGATCTCCTCAAATTTTCTGAGCAAATCCTCTAATTTATCAAACATAACTACCTCCCTGACGAGCATTTCACTGCGATGCCATGCACCGAAAATAGCAAACTCTCGGCTGCGATCACCGTCTTTGTAATGCTCCTGCACAAAATTTCGTCCGAACTTGTCTGGGTATTAAAACAATCAATGCGCCAGCATGATTTTCCAATCTGCTCTCCTCTAAGCCCAGCTCCCATACACCACCCGGTCCAGTCCTGCGAAATCTTTCACAACCTCAATCCTGCAAAATCCGGCTTTCTCCATAATCTCTCTCACCTGATCTGCCTGATTACAGCCAATCTCAAAAAACAACATACCGCCGTTATATAAAAAACTTCCCGCCTCTTTCGAAATCCTTCGGTAAAAGGAAAGTCCGTCCGCGCCGCCGTCAAGAGCCATAAGCGGTTCATATTCCCGTACCTCCGGCATCAAAGTTGAAATCGTATCCGTTTCTATATAAGGAGGATTTGAGACAATAATGTCAAACTTTTCCCGCGAACGTGCCTCTCTCCCGGATCGTTCTGCCTCATCACTATGATGCCTCAGTGGACCGAAAAGATCCCCCTCCAAAAAACATGCTGACAACTCCGGTCTATCTCTTCGCAGTTTCTCATAATTTTCTCTTGCCACGGCAAGGGCGCTTGATGATAGATCCGTACCAACTCCTTCGCAGTCGTTGGAATAACGCAGAAGACTCAGCAGAATACATCCCGAGCCCGTACATAGATCCAAAATCCGCATGCCGTCATGGAGATTTTTCATAACTTCCTCCACCAGCACCTCCGTATCCTGTCTGGGCACCAGCACATTTCGATTGACATGAAAGGATAATCCCATGAATTCCTGTTCCCCTGTCAAATGCTGCAACGGCACGTGTCCCGCACGCTTCTCAACCAGCGTGCTGTACTGTTCATACGCCGTATCTGAAATCTTCCTGTCCCCATGTACAAGCAGCGTATTTTGATCCGTCCCGCAGACAAACTCCAGAAGGAAACGCGCATCCAGCTCCGCTTCCCTGATCCCCGCATCCTTAAGCCGCGCCGCGCCTTCTTTATATACTTCCCTGTATATCTGCTCCCGCTTCATCTTTTATGGCTCCGTCCAGCTATCATCCACCTCATATCCAAAGGTGTCAAACAGATATTTTTTCCAATCAAACACTGCTTCCACTGCAGCAATCGCTACCTCCACCATACTCTCGTCGGGCTCTTTCGTCGTTAATCTCTGCAGCCACATACCCGGTGCAGAGATGATTCGTACAAGAATGTTATTGCTCTTACCCGCCAAGCGGATGATCTCATAGGAAATTCCCGCAATTACAGGAATCAGCGCCACCCTGGCCAAAATGCGATAAACAGGATTTTCTACCCGGATAAAGAAAAACAGAATCACGCTGACAAACATCACAAACAAAAGAAAACTCGTCCCGCATCGCCTGTGCTGCTTGGAACAGCGCATAACCTCCTTTACCGTGAGAGGTGCTCCTTTTTCGATACAGTTGATGCACTTATGCTCCGCGCCATGATACATATAGACCCGCCGAATATCTTTCATTAGAGAAATAGCCAGCACGTACCCCACAAAAATGATTATCCGAAGCACCCCCTCCAAAACCGCCATAAAAGAAGCACTTCTGATATATCCCTCAAACAGAGAAGTGATAAAATAGGGCAGTATCATGAAAATACCAATAGCAAGAACCAGGGAGAAAAGCATGACGATCCCGCTAAACACCTTCTCCGCCTTATCTTTAAAAATCTTATGGAAAGCTTTATCTGCGGCCGTCTCCTTCGCTTCCTCGTCTTCATAAAAGGAAGCGGAAAAGTTCAGGCATCTCATGCCTAAAACCAGGGAATCAATAAACTGAAATACCCCTCTGACAAAAGGCACATCGAGAAGTTTACTGCCGTGCATAACACTGTTGTAGTGCTCCACCTCCACCTCGATCTCGCCATCCGGCTTTCTCACTGCCACCGCATACTGTTCCTTATTTTTCATCATTATACCTTCCAGAACCGCCTGGCCGCCAATTCCAGAGTATCTTAATTTTCTTTTTGCCATCGCTGTTTTCCTTTTTCAGTTGCATAATCGAGAAAAGGTTGAGATAGCCTCAACCTTTTTCGTTCCCTGCATTTATTTGTTTTCCACACCAACACCATATTTCCGATTGAATTTATCAATACGGCCGCGAGCCTGTGCCGTCTTCTGCTGTCCTGTATAGAACGAATGGCACTTGGAACAAACCTCCACATGGATCTCCGGTTTCGTGGAACCTGTCACAAAGGTGTTACCACAGTTACATGTTACAGTCGCTTGATAATACTTAGGATGGATTCCCTCTCTCATCGCTATATCTACTCCTTTCTCAGCCTGCGAATTTACGCCCTCCGCGTAAATCTGCCGTTAAAAGAATATGCTTCTTTCAACTCTCTTCCTGTTAAAAACATACACTCTGTCATATCTGTCATTTTACGACAGCCTTGTGACAGATCAGCCTTCCGCATAACAATCACACAGCTTTTATATTCTAGCATAGGATTTTCGGGTATGCAAGCCCTTTTTCCTATAATTTAGTCGAATTTAAATGAATTTCATCTTTTTTACCATATTCACAAATTCCTGATTATTTCTG
>DLAA01000027.1:16893-19119 GCA_002493835.1 Lachnospiraceae bacterium UBA7060
TAGCATAGGATTTTCGGGTATGCAAGCCCTTTTTCCTATAATTTAGTCGAATTTAAATGAATTTCATCTTTTTTACCATATTCACAAATTCCTGATTATTTCTGGTTTTTGCGAACAGATCCACTACACGCTCCACCGCTTCATCAGCCTTCATGCCGTTTAACGCCTTGCGGATAATATTGATGGCCTCCAGCTCATCGGGATTTAAGAGCAGATCCTCCCTTCTCGTACTGGATTTAGGAATATCGATGGCGGGAAACACTCTCTTTTCAGAAAGCTTCCTGTCTAGCACCATCTCCATGTTGCCAGTACCCTTAAATTCTTCATAAACTACGTCGTCCATCTTGCTGCCCGTCTCCACCAGCGCCGTCGCCAAAATAGTCAGACTGCCGCCCTCGCGCATATTGCGGGCCGCACCGAAAAACCGCTTTGGCATATGTAACGCCGCTGGATCAAGACCGCCCGACAAGGTGCGCCCGCTGGGGGGAACCACCAGATTGTAGGCTCTGGTCAGGCGAGTAATGCTGTCTAAAAGAATCACCACATCCTTCTTGTGCTCCACCAGACGTTTTGCGCGCTCAATCACCATCTCAGATACCCTCTTATGATGCTCTGGCAGTTCATCAAAAGTAGAGTAGATGACTTCCACATTGGGGCCTTCGATGGCCTCCTTGATATCTGTCACTTCCTCCGGGCGCTCATCAATTAACAGAATGATTAAATGCGCATCCGACGCAGTTCTGGTAATGGATTTTGCGACCTCCTTAAGCAGAGTCGTCTTACCTGCCTTGGGCGGCGACACAATCATTCCTCTCTGTCCCTTTCCCACAGGGCTCATCAGATCCATAATCCGCATAGCCACCGTAGCGCCAGGCGTCTCAAGCCGCAAACGTTCGTTGGGAAAAATGGGAGTCATATCCTCAAAATTCACCCGTTTAGCAGCCACCTCCGGCGGATAACCGTTGATAGATTTCACATATAAAAGGGCACTGAACTTCTCATTTTGCGTCTTAATCCTCGTATTGCCCTCTAAAATATCACCTGTTTTCAAACCAAAACGGCGAATCTGGCTTGGTGCCACATAGACATCATTTTCTCCAGGCAGATAATTCTCACAACGGATAAAACCGAAGCCGTCGCTCATTACCTCCAAAATACCGCTCGCAGTAATACCGCTGTCAAGCTCCGCCGGAAACTTCTCCTCCTCCAAAGACTCTGGTCTCCTTGCAGGCGCACCTGATGTTACCACCGACTTAACCGTCACTTCTTTACCTGCTGCCTTGTCTTTCTCATCCTCCCTGAGCATCGCCTCAACAATCTGGGCCTTTTTCATGGTTGAAATGCCCTTGAGTCCTCTCGCTTTCGCGATCTCCCTGAGATCCGCAAGCGCCAGCGATTCATATTTTTCTTTCATAAACTCCTCCCACGTTCTGTCATATTCTTAATGATATTATACTGCAGCCCTCTGCTATCTCTCCGCTGCCATATCATATCTGTCTCGTTTACTATCGAAACTGTTCTTTCGTCTAGGGATTTCGTGCCTGAAACGACTTAGAAATTGATTACAATACCTGTGTTTTTTATTATACACTACCTTTTTTTAAATAGAAAGCCTTTTTTTCGGAAATTCTTGCAGAGAAATTCCAAATACTATAAGATATAATGAGTACAGTTAAAAGCAAAGCACCGTCACAAACGAAACGGCCTGCGACTGAATACATGAAAAGTGAGGTACTCTATGACAACCAATGAAAAGGCGTTAATATTACATGAGAAATGGCATGGCAAGCTGGAAACCGTCTCCAAAACCCCTGTCAAAACCCGCGAGGATCTCTCCCTCGCCTACACTCCTGGTGTGGCTGAGCCCTGTAAAGTGATCGCAAAAGACAAAGAGGCCGCTTACACTTACACCTGGAAATCCAACACCGTGGCCGTGGTATCAGATGGCAGCGCGGTCCTGGGACTCGGCAGCATCGGCCCCCACGCGGCTATGCCCGTCATGGAAGGCAAGGCGGTGCTGTTTAAGGAATTCGGCGGCGTCAACGCCGTGCCCATCTGTCTGGATACCCAGGACACGGAGGAGATCATCAAAGCTGTAACATGGCTGGCTCCAGGCTTTGGCGGCATCAATCTGGAGGACATCAGCGCTCCGCGCTGTTTTGAAATTGAAGAGCGCTTAAAGGAAATTCTGGATATTCCGGTCTTCCACGACGACCAGCACGGCAC
>DLAA01000027.1:19401-37057 GCA_002493835.1 Lachnospiraceae bacterium UBA7060
CCACGACGACCAGCACGGCACCGCTATCGTTGTTCTAGCCGGTATCATCAACGGCTTAAAAGTAGTCGGCAAGAAGAAAGAAGCATGCAAAGTAGTTGTAAACGGCGCTGGCAGCGCAGGCGTTGCCATCACCAAACTGCTTCTCACCTACGGCTTTAAAAATGTCATCATGTGTGATAAAGTAGGCATCGTCGGCAAAGATACCGAAGGACTCAATTGGATGCAGCAAAAAATGGCAGAAGTGACAAATCCTGACGGAGAGAGCGGTTCGCTCGCTGATGCGCTGAAAAGTGCAGATATCTTTGTCGGCGTCTCTGCCCCCAATATCGTAACACCCGATATGGTTTCCTCCATGAATCATGATTCCATCCTTTTTGCTATGGCAAACCCCGTGCCAGAAATCATGCCGGATGTGGCGAAAGCCGCAGGCGCGCGAGTCGTCGGCACAGGCCGCTCCGATTTTCCAAACCAGATCAACAATGTGGTGGCCTTTCCAGGCATCTTCAAAGGTGCCCTTGAGGGACGCGCCATACAGATCACAGAAGAGATGAAACTGGCTGCTGCTGAGGCCATCGCCAGCCTAGTTCCTGACAGCGAGTTAAACGAAAATCATATCATGCCGGAGGCTTTTGATCCACAGGTCGCGGAGGTGGTAGCTGAAGCTGTAAAATCGCACATTCCTCAATGATTACGTATGTTATTATATATGTTCTTATTTATTCTATAGGAAATTGCGACAGTGTAAACGAGTTTGCCGCAGGCATACTTTTCATGTTCGCTGCCGGGCGACGATTTTTTATAGCTGTTAACATAGATTTATGTAAATAGATCAACCATACAATAGTACCACGCACGATTGCATAAGGAGCTGCTATGACACAGGATCCCTTGACACTCTACAAACTGATCACCCTCTACATGCTGGACCGCGTCACCTTTCCACTCACCAAAGCGCAGATCGGCGACTTTATCTTAGGGCATGACTACACAAATTTTCTGACCCTCCAGCAGGTGATCGCAGAGCTGATCGACGCGGAGTTAATCCGGGCGAAATCCTTGCGAAACCGAACTTATCTGGAAATCACCGAAGAGGGTAAAAATACACTGTCTTTTTTTGGTAATCGCATTAACGATTCCATCAGAAAAGATATTTCCTCCTTTTTCTCCGATCATGAAATGGAAATGCGGAGTGAATCGGCCGTTCGGGGAGACTACTATAAATCTACCTCCGGGGAATACGAAGCACATCTTCTTGTAAAGGAAAGGGACGTTACAGTGGTGGATATCACCCTGTCCGTCCCTGATGAAAATACCGCGTCTGCCATCTGCGCCAATTGGCAGACGAAGAGTCAAAGTATCTATCAATATTTGATTTCTCAATTATTTTGATCCATCTGTCAGTGTCTCTTTATGACTTCATTCCAATTTGAAATACCGATCACCTGCAGCGCAAAATCTGTGTACTTTGCTGATTCCGGAGTATCCACATATTTGAAAGCGTCGTAGATAGACTTTCTTCCTCCACCCAGCGTGCAGATACCAAGTGCAAGCCCTTGAGCCACCTCTGAGGACGCATCCGTCTCTCTGGAAAAGAGCATACTGTCTACATACTGATTCGCCTCAATCATCTTGTACGCATAGACAAAGGATGCCGCCTGCAATTCTTGGCCTTGAGACGAAGTATACCCCATTTCGCTTAAAATCAAATGACGCACCTCACCGTCGTCTGTGAGCATCTCCGGCTTTTGCAGATAATCTGTCAGCACATGAATATTTTTGATCGTAATCACCGGTGTGTTCTCGTTCTCCTGCACATAAGAACCGTTACTGCTCCACGCCTTCGCACTGGTCAGTGGATAGTTGTAGGGATGCTGTGCCAGCCCCCAGTCGATATTCCCCTCCGCTTTCAAATTCCTGTTGAATTCATCCAAAATCTCCTTAGATCCGTAACCATTTTTCGAATAGAGGCTCTTGCCCCACTGTTGATCCAGAGATATGTATACTCTTGCATTTCCATTGATACTAAGAATCGCGTTGTAAAAAACACGAAAGGCTCTCGCATATTCATCGACATAACTTTCCGTATCCATATATTCAATATGGTTCCACTCGCTTCTGGCGTTGATTTCATTGCCGATCACCCAGTTCACTACGCTGCCGTGGCCTGTGCCGGAATAACGGCTGGCCAGGAAGGATGCGATGGCCGCTATGCTTTCTGTACCGCTCTCGTCCGCAGCATTAAACGCATAATAAGGCGCCCGCCCGCCGGAACGCGCCTTGGGATGGATCAATTCCGGGTGAGAGGATATATCATTCAAAATGATCGCGGTGGTAGTGATCCCCCGGTTGGAGAGAGAACTGAAAATATAATCATACTCCGCAATAATCTGCCCATTAAATGCGTAATTTTTCCCATTATAAGTGTAGTAAACCGTCGGATAGTGCTCGTTGCTGGTATGTCCTAAAATTCTGCTCAGGGGAATATTGTAAGCCGCATGCTGCACGCCGAGATCGTCCAGCTCTGAACTGCGCAGCTTCTCCGGATCCACCAGCAGTCCTTTTTTTGATTTCGTGCTGCCAAAAGAAAGCCTATACTTTGCTATTGCCTCCGGATTCGTAATATAATGAGGCTTCGTGATCGCAAGGAAACTCCCGTTCTTCTTTACCGCCACCACAAATTTGGAAAACAGCCGGGAACTGGTTGTGTTATAGTTCAAATTGACTGAAAAAGTCAAATCCACATCCTTTTGATCTTCTATAATATATTCACTGCCCTGCAAAGCCGTCTGGTATGCCTTTTCTTCAAAGAGATAGTAGAAACCATCGTCACTGACAGCCAAATTCTCCGCCTTCATCGTCACATCGATTTTACCCGTCTCCGTATTGATCAGACAACTTTCTATCGTGGCAAAGTCAGCGGCATTCTCCGCAGTGACCTCCACCTCCCGCGGCCTGTTTTTGATCCCTTCTATCATATAACGGGCTGCATCCACCAGCGCACGGGTCGTATCCTTTCCTGCGTTCTGCCTGACGCTGTCCTTTCTGTGCTGGGTTTTGCTGTATTCGGCAAGCTCCACTGCCTGCGTGTGCACCATAGCTTCCACCGCCGCACTCTCAGCTGCAAGCCTGTCCAGACGCTGCTGCATGGCATAAGCGGCGGCTATGCCTGTCACAGCCAGAGCAGACAGACCCAGAATGGCAATCAAAAGTCTTCTTTTCCGATTTCCCGGGCCTTTCTCCTGAGCCCTCTTCTCCCGCTGCCTTGCTCTCTTCTCTTTGGCTTTCTTTTTATTCTCAGCCACCTTTGCCTTATCGATGGTACGCTTTCTTCTCTTTTTCTTTCCGGTTTCTTTCCGGAGATTTTTCACGTCATCCGTTCTGTCGGTCGTCTCCATGTATTACCTTTTTCCTTTATCCTGAAGCACTACGTTCGTCCACGCTGTAGTCACATTGCCCATTGTACTATATTGCAGGAAAAAAGTCCAATACCTTTGCACATATTATCATCGTCTAATCAAAGATAAGCTCTTCTATCGTCACAAACTCATATCCCCGCTTTTGCAGAATATCCACAATTTTCAGGGCGGCCTCCACACTGGACTCATACTCATCATGCATCAAAATAACAGCATTTTCCTCCGCTTTCTCTGTAACTTTCTTAACAATCCCTGCTGCATCGTCACTGCACCAGTCCAGGGGATCGATGTTCCAAAGCACAGGGATCATCATAAGCTCTGTCTCAAAGCTTTTATCCCAGCTCCCATAGGGAGGCCTCACATACTGTATTTCCTTGCCTATGATTTTCTCCAGAATATCGTTTGTCTTGATCAGTTCCTCCTTAAAAGTTTCCCGATTATTCTGAGTCAATTGAATATGGCTGTATGTGTGATTGCCAATCAAATGCCCTTCCTCATTCATCCGCTCTATCACCTCCGGATACAGAGCGGCATGTTCTCCCGTGACAAAAAAAGTAGCATGTACCCCTCTCTCCTTAAGTCCATCCAAGAGCTGTTCTGTATAGCAAGGATGCGGTCCGTCATCAAAAGTAATGGCTATCTTCGGTTCTTCCACCTCCTCTTCCTTCTTGTCACTGACAGCAGCACACGCCATGTATGCAGCGGCATCTACTGGATTCTCACGGCGCATTGTAAAGCCTGCACAGCCCGCAAGGGCCACATCTGCAAGCAGCATAAGCAGCATTGCTGTTTTCCTTTTCACCTTCATTGTCAAAAGGCTCCCGCAACCCTCTCTTGCTACCATATATATGCCGTGATGTGCTCTCCGATTCCGTTTCAGGCATGTTCTGGAAAACGAATCTGAAAAGCCTTAGTGTACCCTTCCCCAAACTTCTGATTTAAAATAATCCTCCCACCATGCATCCTGACAATTTTTTCAGAAATACTCAGTCCCAGCCCGCTGCCTCCCTTGGATGAGCGGGCTTTGTCTCCTCTGGCAAAAGGATCAAAAATATGGGAAGCCAGATCGGGATCTACTGCTTCTCCCTCATCCGCTACGATTATCTCATACTCTTTCAAACGCACAAGCACCCGGCCGTTTTCCTTTCCGTAACGCAGCGCATTGGTTAGCAGGTTGGTGATCGCTCTCCCAAGCTGTAGTTTGTCCATCTGAAAAATCATTTTTTCCTCCGGTATATCCAGCACAAGCTGCATTCCCCTGTCCTCAAAATCCGTATAGAGAAGAGCCGCCATCTCTCTCGTGAGCTCCGCCAGATCCCCTTCCTCCCTGCGCAGGACAAATCCTTCACTCTCCAGCTTCACATACTCAAAAAGAAGGCTGACCAACTCATCCATACGCATCGCTTTCGCGTAGATTACATCCAGATAGGTCTGCCTGTCCTTCTGTGGCACAACACCCTCTGAGAGCGCTTTGCTGTATCCGCAGATGGTAGTTATGGGTGTCTTGATATCATGAGCTATATCAGACAACAGCAGACTCCTCCTTTGATCAGAAGCCAATTTCTGAGCCTTTTCCTCCTCCAGCAGCTTGTTAAACTGCCGTGTCACTACCCAGGAGTAGCAGAATGCTCCCACCACATAGGGCAGTATCCTGAACAGCAAAATGCCGCATATCCCTCCGATGATCATGATACGCAGCAATACGCCCCATGCCCCGCTGTAAAGCGGAGAAGTAACCTGAATATTTATACTGTTTCCCATTGCAGTGTCGATCTGCCGCTGCACCCAGTCTCTGACTCCCGACGGTAGAAATCCCGCCAAAAAATATAGCAGAAGCTGCAACAGCCAGCCGCCGATATCGCTGTTTCCTGTAATCTCAATCTGCTGGGATTTCAGAAAAGGTAGAACAACCGGTACAAGCACCAGGCCGTAAAATAGATTAATCAACTCGCCACTCAAATAAATGCAGACCATAATGACCAGAAAGCGCTGAACAAGAAACCATTTTACGCTCGTCTTCATTCTCCGCCTCACTCTTTCTCCATGCGGTAGCCGAGACCTCTGATCGTTCGAATATATCCCCGGCCGTCATGCTCAAGTTTCGCCCGCAGCTTTGAGATGCACACCATCACATTGTTGTCAGAAACCATATAGGCCTCTCCCCACCCAGCCTCAAAAATTTGCTGTTTCGTAAAGACTCTCCCCGGGTTCTCCATAAAGAGCTTCATGATCTTAAACTCTACCGAAGTCAATTCAACCTTCTCTCCATCCCGCAACAGCATACAGGAATCAAGTTCCAGCCGCAGATTACCCACCTCAAGAACAGCGTTCTCGCTCCTTTGAGCCTCCCCTGCACCCAGCGCATAGAATCTTCTCAGATGAGATTTTACCCTCGCAACCGCCTCGAGTGGAACAAAGGGCTTAGTAATATAGTCGTCCGCACCCAAATCAAGCCCCAAAATCTTATCGGAATCACTTCCTTTGGCAGAAAGCATAATCACCGGAAGATTATTTTCCTCCCGGACTTTCCGTAACACCCGATATCCATCTATTCCCGGCATCATAATATCCAGAATCGCCAAATCCGGCTTCATCTGCCTGATCAGTCTGAGCGCCTCCGAACCATCCTCTGCCTCCAGTACCTCATACCCTTCTTTTTCCAGATACAGCCGGAGCACATCCCTGATCTCCGCCTCATCGTCCGCTATCAGTATTCTATATCCTGCCTCCATAATTGAATCCCTCTTTTTTGCAAACATGCATTTTCATGCAGTTGTCAAATTCCTGCGAATTTGGACCTCATTATTGCTGCCTGTTTTCATAATTATTCCCCCAATTACCGTCATATACAGATGGTCTTGCAGGATTTAAAACAGGTATATTTCTCAATTTGCAGTAAAGTGCCGCATAAGTCAGTTGACGATAGGGCTGTACATAAAGTATTTCCACAATTCCGAAGGTGAGAGCGCCTAAGAAATCCCAAAGAATAAAAGACAGCCCCAGTACAAAAGTCTTCCATTTATTGCCCTCCATCATATCGCGGCTCATCCGCAGTACAGCCTTATATTCCATATCCGGGTACTCTGTCAAAATATAGGGAACCAAGCAATACTGATACATCTTCACAATACCTGGTATAATAAACAGAAGTGCCCACAAAAAAATGTAGAGGTCTCTGAAAAAGAGAACCTTCACCATGTTTTTATAAGAATGGTCAAACCCATAGGTAATCTCCTTCACCTGAGCCACATCCACAACACTCTTTACCATGAACCGGCTGCCGCCCACACTCAAAGGGTTGATAAGGAAAATATCGATGCACATAACTACTGCAAATACTACAACAAAGATAACCAAAAAAATAACGACAACTACCATTCCGATCATCATATTTTCAAAAAGTCCATTCTCGCCCCCCCTGGAAGAGGACATCGAAATCATGTTTTTCGCCATCCTTTCACCTTGACCCATCAACTGTTCCTGATCTTCTGTCCACTGCCCCGTCGATCCCCTTGATCCAGAATTAAACGTCGCATGGAAACTGAATCCTCCTGCTCCACATCCCAACACCAAAAGAAGTGCCGACACCAACACAATCTTCCAATAGTTTCTGTGCAGTGCTGCCTTTGCCCACTCTTTCAATTCTCCTCTTGTCCACATAGTTTGTCTCCTCCTCGCAATTTTCTTGCCTCAAATCTCATCTGTCTCATACTAAAATCATTTTAGTCTCACCCTAACTACAATATCAGCATACCGCCTCTACCTTAAAGTGAAAGAGGCTCGACCTTAACAAAATCTTAAATCAGCCGCGCCTCAATTCTTTTCCAAATTCATATATTTTAGATAAAGCTCCTCAAAATTTTCTTGACTTGCCAGATTGATGCTTATGACAGAGGAAAGCGTTTCTTCCATTGCCTCCGCTTTCACTTCTTCTCTGTACAGATCACATCCCAGCTCATAAGCTCCCTCCAGAGAAGTATTGCCTGCTGCCCGCACTTTTCCTCTCAAACAAGAAGGCAAAAGACCGATGCAAAAAGCCGCCTCCACATTCAAATAATACCCAAAACCGCCCGCCAGATAGACCTGCCTTATTTCGGGCTGTCCCATTGCATCCCATAAAACCTCTACTCCTGCACGAACTGCCGCCTTCGCCATCTGTAGTGTGCGGACATCCTCCTGTTTAAAATAACGTCCGCTTTCTTTCTTTGCAATCTCTTCTTCATCCTGTTCAATAAACACCCCCGTTGTAAAATAAGGGTCTGTCAAAAGTCCCGTCTCATCTAGTATTCCTCTGCGCAGAAGCTTTGCAGTGAAAGCAATCCTATCCGTTCCGATGAGACTTCCATCCCCCTCAAAAGCAGGTCCCGCCGCCGTCGCTGTGACGATCATGCGATTTCCATCCGTAATTGCCATTTCTCCGTTAGTGCCCAGGTCAATCAGCAATGTCACCTGTCCATTTTGAGTCCTATAAACAGGAGACATCCGCAGCGCATAAAGCCCCGCTACAATATCTCCTCCTACGAAAGCACTGATACACGGTACAAGATATACAGGAAAATCAAAAACTGCTAAAGATGTCTCCGCCATCTTTTCTCTCAACTGATCTTCCATTCCTCTAAAAAAGTGAGCAGCCTCGATTTTTTGCAGTCCTGTCACTGTCGGCAGGAAGGGCGCTTTCCCCAGCGCCTCCACATCATACCCCATCAGCAAGTGCTCCATAGTGGTATTTCCCGCAATACACATGCAGGCTATCCTCTTTAAACCCTGCCCAGAATCCATCTCGCTCACTGAACTGAGCGCCTCCTCTTTTTCCCTCCACCAGTTAATAAACCGATTGAGACCACACAAAAGTGTTTCACATACCAATCCGCGCAGCTCTTCTCTGTGCCCCGCACAGGAAGCCTGTATCCGGGAAAGAACATCCGTACCATAGCTTCGCTGCGGGTTCTTTACGCAATATGTATCTGCCACAGCCCCTGTCTCCATGTTCCGCAGCTGCATAGCGATAGTCGTTGTTCCGAGATCAACTGCGATTACATAACATGCGTCTTTTTTTAACTCAGCCTTTTCCACTTCTATTACATTTTTCATAACATCCGCTTCTGTATTATAAATAGCAGATGATCTTTTTATTGCATTTTTTGATGCTGCTGTTTGGTCCGTACCCTTTTTCATAGCATCTGATTTTTGATTTTCAGACAAATATTTTTTTCGACCATTTAAGTCAATATTTTCCGACGGAAGTCTCACTTCTGTCACTATTTTTATATCTGCCTCCTCCAACGTCACAATTCTGACTACACAGTCCCCTTTGGGTCTGGCCATACATGCAAGCCGATATCCCTGCCGCAGTTCCATCGGTGAAAGGTGGCTTCTCTCCACCCCTGTCGGTAAAGGCGCCCCCTCCAAAAACTGCACCATACATCTCCCGCAATCTCCTCTTCCACCGCAAAAACCGCCTTCCATAAGTCGGTTTTTCAATAAAGTTGACATGATTGTCATAGATGTATCATGTGTCAGTATCATTTTTTTTACAGACTCTGGCATTTTTTCCATATTTATTTTTTCGTTTTGCAAAACAACCGTAATTTTAATTTTCTCAGACAAACTGGTTTTTCTCCTCATCGTAATGATAGTCGATTTTAGCCAGCTTTTCGACAATTTCGCTGCGTTCCAACTGTAAATCCTCGCAGAGCAAATCATAACTACTATAATAATCGCGAAGCTTTAAATTTACATAACTCAACAACATAACAGGGTCTTTGGGAAGCATAATATTCACCTTTCTTTATATAAAATAACACACAGATTTATTCCAATGTCTCTTTTAAACCTTTGCCAATATATAGACCAATCAAAGCAGTTCCATCTCCACACGGTATGTCCTTTTGTCGCTGACTACCTTTGCCATGCTTCCGCAGATCAGTGGTACCGTCGGTGGGAGATGACCGATATCCAGATCCATAAGAACTGGCACATGGTAAGAATACAACATTTCACAAACCGCCTGATACTGGTCAATACCAAACTCCTGCACTCCCATCCCAATACGAGGTCTGCCAATCAAGAATCCTTTGCAATTTTCAAACCATCCTGCATGCTTCATCTGCCACATGGCACGACGAATCTCCATCAAGTTCAAGTCGCATGCTTCCAAAAACCAAATGATCCCGTCTTTCTTATATTTTTCTGTAAACTCCGTCACCTTATCGTAACATGTCCCGAGCAGAGTAACCAAGCAATCCATACATCCGCCCAGAAGCCTGCCGGCAAATACAATCTCCTCACTGTCCACGCCTGATATTAACTTAGAAGCCGCACTGCTGTTTTCTTCACTCACAAACACCGTATTTTGTCCGGCTAACACCCGCAGGCTCTCCACATTCGTTCTGCCGTCCGGCAAAAAATATTTAATAACAGACGTTTCTGTTAGATTATAGGGCTCGCACGGATGCTCCTCATCTTTCAAAGATTCCCGCTCCCAGCAGTCATACCCTTGCATGATCAACTTTCTTCCCTGTAAAAGAAGCATTACATCGTTCAGTGACGAATGCAGCGGCTCCATTCCAAAAGCCGCCGCACAGGGTCCATAAACTGACGCTGTATCACAGAGCGTTGTCAACAGAAAAGTAAAATTCGTGTTATCCGAGTACCCCAGATACCATTTTGGCTCCGCCTTTCGAATATTCTCAAAATCCACATAATCCAGAATTTCACACATCAATTCACCGCCCCCGCAGGAAATTAGACAATCATTGTCTTGATCACAGTAATACGTCGTCAATTCCTCACCGCATTTTTGCGGTGTATTACTGATTCCCACTCCCTCTCCCGCATAGCAGTTAGGGCCAAATTGCAGACGGTAACCCTGTTTCTGCCATCTGCGCTGTGCATTCACAAACCCACTCTTATAAGGTTCTATATTGCATCCAAAAGAAGGCGCCACAAAACCGATTGTACCATTTTTTTGTAGAAATGCTGGATATCTCATATTTTACCTCATTTCCGCGCTGCTTTCTGCACATAACTGAGTTTGTGGCAAGCAGCGCGCAGACACAAATCTCGCGATTGAAAATTTTTAATTTTCAACCTTACTCCTTTCCATCAGAACATTCCCCTATATCTGCTATTTACTAAAACTAAAATTAATCTCCTTCAAAAAAGCCAGCTTATCCACAAATTTGTTGTAAATTTGCATCTCTTCCGCCTCCCTTTTCGCTAAATCCCATTTTAATCGCACGCAATCTACTTCCCACCTCAATACAATATCACACTTACCTCCATCTTACCAGACTGGCCGCACAGAAAAATCCGGCGTCTTCCGCTAATGCGCAAACGCCGGACTTGACCTGCTTTTCAGTCTTTCAATATCCCTGTTTCTATCTATTACATATAATCCGTTATTTTTTAATTTACTTCTTTCTCGCCGCCAAATTTCCTTCCTCTACCGTAATCAGAATGGTATCTTTCGCATTTACCGAATCCGAGAGGATGAGCTTCGCTGATAAAGTCTCTACATATTTTTGAATATACCGCTTTAAGGGTCTTGCCCCATACACGGGATCATAGGCGTTCTCCACCACAAACTGCTCTGCCTCCGGCGTCAGTTCTATGGAGAGTTCCCTATCGGCAAGCCGCCTGTTAAGATCGTCTATGATCAGATGAATAATCCCTCCGATATTATCCTTCGTGAGAGGTTTGAAGAGAATTGTTTCATCCAGCCTGTTCAGAAACTCTGGCCGGAAATGGTTCCGCAAATCACCCATCACCAGTTTCTCCGCATCCGGCTTGATTGCTCCCTGCTCATCAATACCGTCCAGCAAATACTCTGCACCGATATTCGAGGTCATAATCAAGATGGTGTTCTTGAAATCCACCGTCCGTCCCTGGGAATCTGTAATCCGCCCGTCGTCCAGCACCTGCAAAAGTACATTGAACACATCAGGATGCGCTTTCTCTATCTCATCAAACAGAACCACCGAGTACGGTTTCCTTCTAACTGCTTCCGTCAGCTGTCCCCCCTCCTCATAACCCACATATCCAGGAGGCGCTCCGATCAGTCTGGAGACAGAATATTTTTCCATATATTCACTCATGTCAATGCGGACCATGTTTGTCTCATCATCAAACAGTGCAGCCGCCAACGCCTTGGCAAGCTCTGTCTTTCCTACACCGGTAGGACCTAAGAATAAAAAGGAACCAATGGGTTTCGTGGGATCTTTGATTCCAGCTTTCGAACGAATAATAGCATCTGTTACCTTTGTTACTCCTTCATCCTGCCCGATCACACGCTTATGCAGCTCTTCGTCCAAATGCAAAGTCTTGTTACGTTCACTCTCTGTCAACTTCGACACCGGAATCCCAGTCCAGCGGGATATAATTTTCGCAATCTCCTCATCCGACACACTCTGATGTACCAGAGAAAGTTCTTCTTTGCTGACCTTTTCTTCCTCAATCTCCAACTGCTGCCTAAGGGCTGGCAGCCTGCCATAGCTCAATTCCGCCGCTTTCTCATAGTCCCCGTCCTGCTGAGCAATCTGAATCTGACTATTCACCTCATCGATTTCTTCCCGAATCTTAGACAACTTCTCCACCGAAGCCTTCTCATTCTCCCACTGTGCCATGCGGTTTTTCAGCTCTTCTTTCAACTCAGCAAGTTCTCTCTGCAGATTGACCAGCCTCTCCCGACTCAGATTATCATCCTCTTTTTTCAGAGCTGTCTCTTCTATTTCTAACTGCATCACCTTACGGCGCAGCTCATCCAGCTCTGTGGGCATGGAGTCAAGCTCCGTCTTGATCAATGCGCACGCCTCATCTACCAAATCGATCGCCTTGTCCGGCAGGAATCTGTCGGAAATATAACGATTTGACAAAACCGCAGCACTAACCAGCGCATTGTCCATGATCTTGACCCCATGATAAACCTCGTAGCGCTCTTTCAGTCCGCGAAGAATGGAAATCGTGTCTTCCACCGTGGGTTCCTCCACCATAACCGGCTGGAAACGCCGCTCCAGGGCCGCGTCCTTCTCGATATACTGGCGGTATTCATCCAGCGTTGTCGCACCAATGCAGTGCAGTTCCCCCCTGGCCAGCATGGGCTTTAGCATGTTGCCCGCGTCCATGGCGCCGTCTGTCTTACCTGCCCCAACAATAGTGTGCAGCTCATCGATAAAAAGAATAATCTGCCCGTCACTATTCTTCACATCATCCAAAACCGCCTTCAGACGCTCCTCAAATTCACCGCGATACTTCGCTCCCGCTACCAAGGCTCCCATATCCAATGAAAATATCTTCTTATCCTTAAGTCCCTCCGGCACATCACCTCTGACAATTCTCTGTGCCAACCCTTCCGCTACCGCCGTCTTACCCACACCCGGCTCTCCAATCAGTACAGGGTTATTTTTTGTCTTTCGTGACAAAATACGAATCACATTACGGATCTCGGAATCCCGGCCAATCACCGGATCAAGCTTCTGGCTTCTGGCGCGCTCCACCAAATCCTGCCCGTATTTTTCCAGCGTATCATAAGTAGCCTCCGGGTTGTCAGAGGTTACCCGCTGATTGCCACGCACGGTAGAGAGAGCCTGCAAAAACCGTTCCCGCGTAATGCCAAACTCCCGGAATATCTCCTTGATCTCCTTGTTCGGGTGCTTAAGCATGGCAAGAAAAAGATGCTCTACAGATACATACTCGTCGCTGAGTGCTTTTGCTTCATCCTCCGCACTAATGAGAACCTTATTTAAATTCTGTCCGACATAAATCTGCCCGCCTTGTACCTTCGTACGCTTGTTCAAACCCTGTTCCACGCGATTCAAGAAATATTCCTTCTGTATTTCCATCTTCTCAATGAGCTTCAGTATCAGACTGTCATCGATCGTTAAAAGACTATATAACAAGTGTTCTTCTTCAATCTCCTGATTACCGTACTCATAGGCAAGCTTTTCACACTGTTCCACCGCCTGTATCGATTTTTGGGTAAATTTTGTTAAGTTCATAACATACACCTCCTTGCAACTGCAGATATGTTGAACTTTTCTGTTCTATTTACACTATCACAATACAACGTATTGTTAGCACTGTCAAGAGGTGAGTGCCAGCCGAATTATAAAATTTTCCTAAAGCGCCTCAAAGCCTTATTTTTAGGGCATTTCAGCTATTATGAAAATTTGAAAACTGCTCAAATTTTTTCATAACATCTCATATTTTTTATGAATTTGAAGTAGATTTGAAGTAGTAAATGGTAACAGCAATTACCTTGGCTGGCACATGGAGCTTTCGATAACAGCAGGTATTAAATTTGCAAACTACTTGATGAACCGGGATCAACAAAAAAATATGCCGCCAACCCTAAAAACAGGCGCTTGCGGCATATTTTCTTTTTACAGATATCCTTCCACCTCTTCCTCAGAAATATCATACTTTCTCATAATTGCTTCCTTTATTTCTGCATCTCCATGTCCAAATTCCCGAAGGGTATCTATGGTTAACCGAATTCCTTTTTTCAATCCCTTCTCAACATTCTCCTGATCCCGCAACTGTATAACCGGTTCCATGATCTCCATTAACGCCTGGCACATACTATCATCTCCTATCAATTCTTCCACAATCCGTTTATTCGCTCCAATGCTTACCTCTAAAACTGAATCCGCAAGTTCCTTATCAACCTTTTCAGTCAGCCTGTTTACGCCCTCCAGCAAGCTCTGTATATCACTTTTCTCTAATCTCTCCGACAATGCCTTAAGCCAGATATGGCTTTCCTCGTCCAATTCCCTTGTAACAACAATCTGGGTAGGAAATAAAACCCTTCCTTCTATATAATAGATTCCCTTATAAGGGTTTGACGTTGCATATCCATGTCCTGCAAGATATTGAAAAAGTCCGTCAGGTCTTGCCTCCCGCATAATGGTTACCGTAACATCATCTGCCTTTATCTCATCAACCGTTTCCCCATATGACTTATAAAGACTTGCATACGCTCCCGTTTTATAAAAATCATCAATATCCAGATGATCCTCCGGGGATTTATACTCCATAATATTATGCCCTCTGAAAAGTTTTCCTATTTCATTGGCAATATCCACAGAAGCATTTTTCTTGACGACAAGCAGATCAATTTCCAACGGTTTTGTATTTAGATTATACTCTTTTTCAAATATCAGGTCTGCCCTGTTTTGGGCAAGTTCCAGATTCATAGCTGCTACGAATCCCGGATGCCATTGTACTTTTGTATCGTTCATATAAACTCCTTTGTATATTCAAATTATAACACATTACTCGATTTTTACAATCATTCCTGATTCATGAACCGAATGTCTGCTACACCGTTTACTACACCAATCCCCCAAAATCGTCTCAGGCCCATATTTTTAAGGCATTTCAGCTATTATAAAAATTCAATAACTTCTCAATTCTATTCATAACACCTTATATTTTAGGGGATTTGAAATAGTAACTTATCCTGACTGGCTCATGCTCTTTTTGATAACGTTTGATATTAAATAAAAACCGCAAACTAACCAATCAATCTTATTTTTTCCAGCTTATCCATCTCCTTACGGTTACGCTCCGAAGACACATGATTGTACACTTCCATCGTTACCGCGATCCGGGAATGCCCCATAATGTACTGCAATACTTTAGGGTCAACTCCTGCTTCGGACATTCTGGTACATCCGGTGTGCCGGAGACTGTGCGCCGATATATGCGGCAGTGCTACTCTGTCACCCTTGGTACGGTTGTAACGATTCACAATATTCAATAAAACATTGTTGACTGCCCCGGCATAATCGGGTTTCCATTCTTTGTGGAAAAGACAAAATCGCTGTATCCCTCAATTTCAACAGTCGTTCTCCAGCCTCTTGACAATTGTTGTTCGCGCTGGTCTGCCAACGCCCTGTAAACCTCGTGAGTCATCGGGATAATCCTCACACCTGAATCCATCTTCGGGCTGTCTGCATAGAACCCGTATTTCCCGGCAGACTTCTTATAGATCAACTGATGGTTTATGCTGATTTCCCTATTTTGGAAATCCACATCCCGCCAAGTAAGCCCTATCGCCTCACCACACCTGACCGCTGTCCCTATCATAAACACAATCATGGGATAATAGTTCGAATATACCCTGCTCTGCTGTACAAAGTCAAGCAGCGCTTCCTGTTCCTGCACAGTGAGCGCAACCCTCTCGTCTATGTCCCTGCTAAATTCCGCCAGACAGCCTTTGCTTGGATTTTTCCTTATCACATCATCATCAACTGCCAGTTCCAGACAGGGTGAGATCATGCAGTGAAAGGCTTTTATCGTAGAATACTTGAGCCCCCGTTCAAACAGCGAATTGTAAAACCGCAGTATGTCGGATTTCCTTATATCACACAGCCTTTTGTTCCCCAGTTCATTGCCCCTCAGATTGTTATTCCACAGATCAATATAATTTTGCCTGGTAGAATTGGCTATCTGTATTTTCAGGGACATATACATATCGAACTGTTCATTCAGCGTTATTTCTGCCCCTGCAGTATTTATATGATCCTCCAAGTCTTTGCCAATCTGCTTCTCCTGTTTCCTTAGATCAGACAGGTCACGCGCGTAGATAGATTTCCGCTTTCCGAAAACGTCCTGATACTGGAATACATACAGTCCATCCCGCCTCTGGCTTTCTCCTTTTTGGAGCACCCGCCCTTTATTATCCTTCCTCCGTTCCATAAAATGTCTCCTTTCTTAAGCATAAGAAAAGAGCGCTGTAAGCATTTAGATTGTAATACATACAGCGCTCTCCTACAAATTTGCAACAATTCGAGAAACTATATCACCTCTCGTTCAAGTATGTAGTTTTCGAACCGCACTCTCTTGATAAGAGAAAATGCCCCTTTCTTTAGCACAAAATCACAATCTTTTGCCTCCAAAAGTTCCCTAATCCTGTGTTCTCCAATATGGCTATATTCCGCCGCCTCTTCTACAGTCAAAAGAAGCTTCTGTGGTATTGGTATCGTCTGTTTCATCATTTTACCCTCCTTTATGAACTATATTTCGTCACTCAATTCCTAAAACGGATTTTGAGTGTCCTAAATCGTGATTCGCTGCCAATCGCAAACTCTCCACTCGCCAAGCATTCCCCGACATGCAGCCCTTGCAAAATAGTGCGGGCATCTGCCGGATTCATGTCGGGAAATCCGTTCGCTATCCTCCGCATATCTGATTCGACCGGCTTAAAATACAACTTTGTCGCTGGTTGCTGCAAAATAGCGCGCTTCTTCGTTTCAAAGACCGCCAATGACTGCGTAGCAAGAATTAGCGAAAGCTTGAATTTCCGCCCTTCGCGCAATATCTGTTCCAAAACAGAATCCTGCCGTAAAGAAAAATTCTGAAATTCGTCAACAACCAGCCATGTCGCATTGCTCCCGCGCTGTCCATCAGCCCTACTCTGTCGCCACAAAATGGACATGATAAGCTGTGCTATAACAATCTGTACCCTCTGTTGATAGCCGGACAAATCAAGAACCACCGCCCTACCTTTTGCCCATAGTCCAGCCTCCTTTTTAAAGCACACACGTCCAAGAAACGACGCAAACTTTGCAAGCAGAACTTTTCCTTCATCATCCTCCATGTCAGAAAGTGCTTTTTTTAAGCAACACATATCGTCGCTGCAGTTTTCCCGCAGCATGACAGCTTCCTTCGCAGCCTGTGACAGAAGATACTTCTGCACATATCCCATTCGCTCAGCCTGAGAAAACACCTCCACTACAGCCTCGGCGACATCATCCGGGTCTTCCCTTGTGCCATCTGACATGTCCAAACATTCAAGAAATGAAAGTGGAATACCATCCCTCTTTGCGCGGATTACCGCAAAATATCCGTTTTCATCGGATATCTCACCGAATGACCCGTTTACATTCAGCACCAGCACTCTGTTCCCTGTCCTGCAGATATTTTCCGCAATCTGTCTGAGCACCGTCGTCTTGCCACTTCCCGAAGGCCCTTCGAGAAAAATATGCTGATTAAGCGCTGTGTCAGCAATGTAAACTGGATACCCGGAATCTGCTGTTTTCGCTAATTTAATCAAGCTTCCTTCCTCCTTCCCTGATTAATTTGCTCCGCCCACGTCAATTCACCCGGTTTATCCATCCATTCCCGCTGGATACGCATCCTGCGTCCGATATCGTAAATCCTGTCCTGCACCATGCTTGTAACCTTCACCGTATAGTACACGCGTTCCCTCCCTAGTATAATTCTTAAGGAAAGTATCA
>DLAA01000139.1 GCA_002493835.1 Lachnospiraceae bacterium UBA7060
GGTGTGTTGTTCATCGCTTACTTTTGATGTATTAAAATTACCTATGTTTAAACTTGTCAAATTTTTACAGTGCGAAAACATGTTAGACATATCTGTAACATTTCCAGTATCAAAACTACTCAAATCCAACTTCTTTAGATTTATGCAAGAAGAAAACATCCCCCTCATATCTGTTACTTTTTCAGTACGAAAGACTCTAACATCCAATCCTGTCAGACTACTGCAGTAGCCAAACATCCCGTCCATACTTGTCACATTATCCGTATCAAAACTACTTAAATCCAAGTTCGTCAAATTACCACATCCTGAAAACATATCCGACATATTTATTACTTTCTCCGTCTTAAAGCCGCTTAAATTTAACATAACCGGTCCTAAGTGCTCCCCCTCACTTATTTCATCATTTTCATTGCACATAGAGAACATGTACGACATATCAGTCACATTAGCTGTATCCAAACTACTCAAATCAAGCTCTTTTAGGCTTCCGCATCCCCTAAACATCCCTTGCATAGTCGTCACTTGACTGGTATCAAAATTACGCAAATCTATAGCAGACATCTTATTACATTTATGTAACAAATATGACGCATCTGTCATATTTGTTACATTAATTTCCGCAGATCTAATATAGTATCTCTTACTATACCACGGTGCTCGTTCCCACTTACTCATATTATCTTTTGCATACTCTGGAAGATCCCCTTCTCCTTCTACCACCAATTTCCCATTTCCGTCTATTCTCCATGTAATATTGGAACCATTTTCCTTATATTCCCCCTTAGCAATGTCATGCCCTGAATCCGCCGGTATTTTCGTTATGATAATACTTTTATCCCGCTTCTGCGGCAATTCCATAAGAACACTTCCGTCAGGTTCACACCACACATAACCCTCATAAAAAGGAAGCAATATCTCTTTTCTAAGATTATATGGTGTACAAATCGTACCCAAAGCCTCACAATCCTTAAATACCCCATTTCCATCATCCCACATATTAGAAAGATTAAAATTGCTTAAATCCAATCTTGCCAAACTTTTACATCCAGAAAACATCCCCCACATTATTTCTAAACTATCCGTGCTGAAACTGCTAATATCCAGATTTACCAACTTCTCACATTCTTCAAACATCCATGGCATACTATATACTTTGCTTGTATTAAAACTACTTAAATTCACTTCCATCAACTGTCTGCATTCCGAAAACATTCCCTGCATATTTGTAACTGCGCTGGTATCAAAATTGCTTAAATCTAAGTTTTCCAAACTACTGCACCCCGAAAACATCCTCTCCATATTTGTAACTACACCAGTATCAAAACTACTTAAATCTATGTCTTGAATACTGCTACAGTTATAAAACATATAAGACATATCCTTAACTTTACTGGTATCAAAGTCTGATAAATTTACACTTTGCATATTTTCACATGCCCAAAAAATATCCGAAGCATCCGTTGTTCCTGTAGCCTTTATCTCTGCCGTTTTAATGCGATACGCAAATGTCGTCCACGGATATGGATGCCAGCTATCCTCTTCTTGAGACGGAGGTCGGACATTCTCATTCGATCTGAAATTTCCCACCCCTTCTATTGTCAATTTCCCATTTGCATCAATTTCCCATGTAATATCCGAACCATCTTCCTCATTTTTATATCTTCCACTTGCAATATTTCCATCCGGTTTTTCTATTGAATTTGATTGTCCATCCCCGCCGTCAGTCTCTTCCACACCATTTTCTACCGAGACGGCAGCATCCTTTTCTTTCTGCTCAGAATCAACACTTTCATTAGGCAATAATTCTCCGTCAATTGCCTCATCTTCTGCACCGCATTCACCTGTTTCTCTTTCTGAGCCTATATCCTCTTTTGCACCATCTCCACCAGTTATTAACGCATCTTCATTTGAATCATTCTCCGACAAGGTACATTCTTCTTCATCAAACTGTTCTTTTTCCCCCGGCGCGTCAGCTTCGTCCTCACCCTCTGACTTTTCTTCCACTTCTACGGCCTCTGTGCCACTATGCGCAGAATCCATGCTCTCTTCCGCAAAAACTTTCATCGGCACAGTATGAAACATCAGCGTCATCGCCATAACAAACGCAAAATACCTTTTCCACATAATACTCTTTCACTCCTCTCCCTCGAAGCACATGTCCATCTGCGAATCATAAACCCCTACCATTTTTATCACTTAATCCACTGTCAACGGATGCCCATAGGGAGACGGCTCCTGTCCCACATAAAGCCCATAAGCATCGCAGATCCAATAGGAATCCCCCATATTCACACGGCACCATTGATGTGACCACTGGTTCTCATTCACATGCTCATAGGGAATACCCAGCATATCCAGACAAAGACCTGTTGCCCTCGCACATCCCGCACAGGACGCTACTCCTGCAACAAAATATCCATA
Source organism: Lachnospiraceae bacterium UBA7060 (assembly GCA_002493835.1). GTDB lineage: Bacteria > Bacillota > Clostridia > Lachnospirales > Lachnospiraceae > UBA3282. The sequence goes on from DLAA01000139.1 coordinate 2,422, forward strand.
GGGATCGTTATAATGCGGTTCATCCGTCGAATAATACACCTGGCCGGAATCCACCCTGTAACGGATCGCCGCTGCTATTTGATAAAGCTGGTCTTCCCTACCCATGCCAATCAGCGGCGTGACAATGCCCGCCGCCACATCATATGCGGCACGGAATTCTTCATCCGTGCACTTCTTTTTCAGGCTTTTCAAATGCGGTAACTGCTCCAACGGGACAAGCCCGCTTGAAGCTGTCTGTATGGAATCCACATCTGCCGCTTCCGTGTCTGCTATCCCCTCCACGGCTTCACCGCCCGTTGCACCGGGATAAGCTTTCCGCCCTTCCTTCTGTCCATAAGTCAAATAGTGTTCGTACATTGTCTGGCTGTCTGTCCCTAAAACCTGTACCACATCCGCGTAGGTCGCCGCATAAAAAGCAGGGTCAAATTTTTCAGCCGCTTTTACATACAACGGCTCTGAAACTGCCATTACTCCGAAAACCACCGCCACAGCCAGTCCACACATCTGTTTCCAGTTCATTGCACTTTGTTGCCTTTTCATCTCTTTCTCCTTTCTGAAACATTCCGTTCACATAGACACAAGTTATTGACTCCATCCTGTTTCCGCCATTCCATTTATTTCAACAACCTCCAAAACCATTGGAATTTCTTGCTTATAATTCTGAATCTGACAGTTTTCATACCGCCATATTTTCCTTTACCGGCTATTGTCACTTCTGCCGTACCCCTTTTTATATTATTGGTATAGCTTCCGTCTATAATTTCATAATCTGTGCCGAATTTCAGGTTAGAATCATTAAGCCTTACGGTAATATCATCTTGGTCTAAAACGACGTCACTGCCGGTATAAGACTGAGCCGCAACGGTAATCTTGGCTTTATTAAAGTCCTCCGGCTTAATCTCATATATTGCTTGCAATTCCCCGGAATAAGCACCTTTTCCTTTTACCGTCACCTTGACTTTATCGCCAATGACCAGCTCATCGTTTTTATCCAGCAAAGTTCCGTTTTCCCGTTCATATATGATATTGTTGCTATAATCTTTTCCAGGAACGAGTTTTTTACCATCAGCATCAATTAAAATCGGCTTGCTGATATAATTTCCAAGTTTGTCGATAAAACTCATATCAGCGACTCTAAGGGTAACTGGAAGCTCTTTGTCATCCAATGCTTTACTTATAATCGTAAAAGTTTTTGTTATACTGCCATTAAAATTCCCTTTCCCTTTGATTATAATGACAGGGAGTTTTCCCGTCCCTGATGCGGTAAGTACTTTATTATTCTTGTAAGAAAGAGTGTAATCAACTCCTTCAACCAATCTTTTACCCGCATAAGTCAGTTCGATTTTGGGCTTACTGCCTCCTTTTAAATATTTGCTTGTGATCTGCGTCTGTAACCCGCCAATTCTATTTGCTGTATCCTCTTTCAAATTATACGCATTGATACGGAAGGTTTTCTTAATGCTTCCTGTGTAGGCATTTATCCCCTTTATAGTGACCGTTCCGGTTCCCACGTTCAGATTATTTGCATATGTAATTTGATAGTCTGTCCCATTTCTTAACGAAATTCCATCCACAGACACCCATACATCCGGTTTCTGCTCCAAACCGTTATACGTTTGATCAGAAATCTTGTTTATCTTCGCCTTTTTCAGAGAAGTACCTGCAATATTAAAAGTCACTTTCTTCGTTCCGGCATAGTCGCCAATGCCGCTCAGGACAGCAGTCGCCTTTCCCGCTTCCTTATTATTCATATAGGTGACCGTGTAATCCGTATTTTTTATGAGTGGCGTATTCTGCAGGGTAACTGCCAGTTCCGGCTCAACCGCTTTCCCCGTATATGGCTGGTCTGGTATTTTCTTTACAGATGCTTTACTTAACAATATATTCTTTGTAATAGTAAACTTAACGGTTCTTGAACCAGAATAATTGCCCCCGTCCTTTGCCGTCAGCAGGATGTCATAGGTTCCCGGCGCGCAATAGGCTTCCGTAATGCCACGCGAAAGGTCGGGATAAGAAACGGTAAAGTCCTTGTTATTTGATAATTTTTTACCCCTGTAACTTATGGACGGAAGCTTTTTCTGCACTTTACTAGTATAAGCAGCTGTGAGGTTGTCACAGGCGATTTCAGAATCGTTCAGGCTGACACGTTGTATGGTAAATGTTTCCGTCTCTGTTCCAGCATAGTTGCCTCTTCCCTTAACTACTATAGTGGGTGCTTTTGAAGATGCAGAGGCATCCTCGGCATTGGTATTATTTTTATAGGTAACGGTATAATCTTGTCCCTTTTTCAATCGTGTTTTACCATCATAAACATGCGCTTCCGGCTTTATGGCTTTACCCGTATATAGGTAATCACTGACCTCGGCAATCCAGAGGCCCGCCGGAATTATGCCCGATGCAGGGATATCTTCATCCGAAACATCTCCGTAATCATCGTCCAATACCCAGCCCGCATACAATGTAATATCAGAAGTTACGGTATCTGTGTCAAACCGCCAGCGGTCTGTACATTTATTATCCTTAAACCAGCCGATAAACCGGTATCCTTCTGCTGTGGGCACTTCCGGCTCAGATATTCTACTGTTTTCCTTCACATCTGTGTATGCTTCTGGTGCAGTGCCATGGTTTAGGGTATTGAAACTTACACGGTATAATTTCTCGGCTCCGTTTTCTGTCCATCCTGCATATAAGGTGATGTCTTCCTGCACCGTATCTACCGCAAAGTCCCATTTATTTTCACAGCTTTGTTCTTTATACCATCCTGTAAAACGGTATCCTTCCCTAACCGGATCATCCGGTCTAAGTACACTTTCGTTTTCTTGTACGATCTGTTCTTCTACAAATGATCCTCCATTTGAATTAAAAATAACATGGAAACCTTGATTGGCCGGCTTTACTGTAACTTCAAACTCTGTCGTTGCATTTCCATATATAACCGTAATAGTTTGTATACCATTTCCAGATAATACGCTCGGTGAACAAATATATCCTTTCGATACTAAATCGCCATCAACATTAATTATAAGTCCTTCCGAATTTAATATATCCCCTGCATTATATATAGTATTAGTTGGCAGTGAATATATACTGATATTTTTTGTCTCGCCCACAATAGAATATAAACTAAAATGTTCTGTCTCAAATGTCAGATAATTTCCTTCTATATGAGCGTCAAGAATTACCCATGAGCCATCCTCCTCTTGTCTATACACTTTACATGTATCACCATTCATTCCATCCGGAACAGGAAGGTGTACTATTACTTTTCCATTAGGCTGAACCAATTGATCATTTTTTACGAAGCAAATATTATATAATTCATATCTTTCAAGTGGATCGTCGCTATCAAGAACTACATCTATTGTATCATTATTAGAAATCCTAAATACCTGAAGAACTGTTTCCGTATCTATATTGCCTGAAGAATTTATAATAACGCCATTCTGATTTACAGAGCAGTCTTCCGTAGAAGAAAATACTTTTATATATGTATTGTCTGTAGACAAAGCCATCTGAATAGCCATTGATAACTTATCTGATCCTTTATTTATGGAAAAGCAGCCTTTTAACGCTATTCCAGCAGGTCCCGATAATTTAGCGAAAGCTGATTCGCCTATTCCTGTTGCCATTTTAAACTGTTGTTTCCAGCTATCTCCATCTCTTACAATTAAGCGATTCATAGTATCTTCTGCTAAGCCAACAAATTCTGAATACATATCATTAGAAGATGTAATCAGACTATTCACATCTATTTTGGCAACTTTTTTCGTCGTCTTTCTTATTTCTGACTCTATGGATTTCAAAAACACTTTTTGCAATTCTTTATCTTGTTCCGCTTTGTCGAGAAGAACATCAACCATCCGCTCCATCAGAATTTTCTTGTTCTCATCCATAAAATCATCAAATGCTGTCTTCTTTACACTGTCTGATAATGCTAAATCTACAACGGTAGCGGAAGCATCAAATAATATATCAAACGCATTTGCAAAGTAGGTTCCGGGTGAAGCTGCAACATTATTAGAAATAATAAAATATCCATCTTCAGGTACTTCAAAACTGATGGCAGGTGTACACTTTGAAAAAGATGCCTGTTCATAAGTAAGCAATTTACCAGTAATCGAGTTACTTATTAAATAATATAACTGTTCCCCCGTATCCCATAAACTTGTCATACTACTAAATTTTTCTATTTCTTCATAATCAATCCAATTTCCATCTTTGTCATAAATATCTACAGCCCCATAATAATGATTGCTATTATAAGCATCAAAACTAACCTTGTATTTATTTGTTGTATTTTCCTTTTGAACAGAATAATTATTTACATAAAGTCCATTTAGATTATATATATTTGTTTCAATTTTTTCTTCATATTTATTGTCCGGATAAAATGACGGCATGTTATCGATAGAATATGAGTATGTTTTAACAAATTCATCATATACATTAATTTGTATCGTTATATTTGTTCCGCTGGAAGTATCAGAAATGACAACATTGGTAGCCCCCTCCTTTTTCCCAATCACCTCAAGTGAATAGCCATATTCTGTTTTTTCATAGTCCGATAACGAAATGACAGAATTGTCACTTACAACAACAGACATTTTTTTCCATTCACTATCATATAATCCTGTCTCAGAATCTAACAATGCAAAAGCCAGCCACATACTATCACCGGTCTTAACACTTAATGATTTTTCAGTTGTAAAAACCAATATAGAATCTTCTTTTTCCAAATTAACTGGAATGGAAAACGTCTTTGTTTGTGCCGACTCATACCCATCTGCAGTTACACTCACTGTCACTTGAAATTCTGAAGTGATATAGCTTTGATTTATGTATACCGGAACAGAGATATTTTGTTCCTGTACAGCATCAAAATTCATTGTTCCTAAATTCTTTGTATAGCTCCTATTTACCGCATTTTCAGCATAGCTTAAACCGTCAGATAATTCGATTTTAGCCGTCACATTGTCATAAGTAGGAGCTTCAATGGATGGCAGCATACACATAACCGTAACATTCATGTCAAATTTAGAACAGCTATATCCATCCTTGTAAGTGATGTTTTTAGGGCTTGTTCCAAGAGAAACCCGCACCCCCGGTGCATTCGAATCACCATCCCCTTCCCCAGGAGTGCCACTACCATAGTGAATATTTGCTGAGATTAACGCCTCATTTCCATCGCCTATAGATATTTTTTTCCACTCTTCTTCAGTGCCAGAATAAAATACATCTGTTAAACAAGTACAACCATTAAAGGCATTTTCTTCAATATCAGTTATACTCTTTGGCATAGTTATGTTGACAAGAGAACTACATTCAGTAAAAGTCCATCCTTTTATAGATGTTATTTTATTTGGAAGAGTTACACTACTCAAACTGTTGCACTCTCCAAATGCAGTTTGTCCAATTGCTGTAACGCTATTGGGAATGGAAATGCTTTCCAAATTAGTACAATTATAAAATGCACCAGCGTCAATTGTAATAAGACTATCCGGGAGGATTATGCTTGTAAGTTTACTGCAATTAACAAATGCATTGTCAATCATCACTACCCCATTGGGAACTGTAAATGTTGACTCCTTTTTTCCTGCTGGATAACACGTCAATATTTTATCCCCATCAAATATATTGCCATAATCATCTTCGTGGTAACCAACATAGTATAAAACCCCGCTTTCTGTGCAAAATTTTTCGTTTCCGAGTCTTACAGCGATATTTTCTAAATCAGTACAACTGCCTAACCCACCAGGTCCATAAGCAAGGCTGCCTTCATTTATAAATTGGATTGTTGAAGGCAAAGTAATCGAGATCAGATTAGAACAATCTATAAATGCATAGCTAGAAATGGTAGTGACAGTATATCCATTAATCTTTTCAGGTACATCGACATTTGTTATATAATTACCATCAATATAATTATTGCAGCTATTAATTTGTGCGTAGTAGATTTTGTCCAAATAGTCATAGTCGCAAAAGTATGAAAACTCAACACCTGAGATAATAGTTGTATCTGATATGGCTCTATTAGGTTCCTCTGAAGTTATCCCCTCATTCTTATTATTTTCATCATCTTCCAGATGATCTGCTTGGAAATCTTCATTTTCTGCATTATTATTGGACGGAGCATTGTTTGCGCTATCTATAATATTACTATCAGACAAATTTTCATCATCACCACCGACATTGCTATCCTCCGTTGAATTTTCTCCACTTTCTGTTTCTTCTTCTCCATTAACCGTACTATCCACATCTTCTGCATTGGTATCTTTTTCTACAGAATCACTTTGGCTGCCATCATCTGTCGGCACACAAAAACCGTCTACCTCTTTCTCCTCTTCCCCTGTATTGTCGCCAGTATTTACAGCAACATTATCTGCATCACTTAAAGCAGAAACCTCCTGCCTCACCTCGCTTGCCACAACCTGCATCCCCATCGCCCCCACATCCGAAAACAGCATAGTCAGACACAGCGCCCCAGTCAACAACCGCCTTTTCCCTCTTCCTTTCATTCCATTTCCCTCCCACTTTTTTCATTTTGCAATGTATATATTGCAATTATATTTCATACAGCAAGTAAAATCAATGAAATGCAACTTATTTATTGCAATTCATTGAGGTAAGCCATTATGTCGCAAAAATTAAAACAGGACATCCACATCGGCCATAATATCCGTAAACTTCGCAAGCAGGCTCATTTGACCCAAGAACAGGTTACTGCGCATTTACAATTACGGGGAATCGAGATTTCCCGCAGTAGTTACTCCCAGATCGAATGTGGCACTTACAATATCCGCATTTCCGAATTAGTTGCGCTTGCGGAATTATTTCAAGTCGACTACAACGCTTTCTTTGAAAATATAGAAATTTAAGCCCGTCCTGTCTCATAAAGTAGACTTTTTGAGACAGATAAAATATAATGAATTTGTCAATTTATGTATTGTATAAATCAATATTTTTGACTGTATCGCATTGTCTACTTTTTGTTACAATTTTCTTAAATTTCTATAAACTTTCCGCCTGTTCCTCCTCCCGCTCTTTACACCTTCGATGAAAGGTCGAATGACTCATTCCCAGCTCTTGCGCCGCCTGCCTGACGGAAATTTTCCCATCTTTCCACAACAGATATTGTTTTTCAAAATCATCCGGTATTTCTTTGCGCTGACAGCCAAATTTCACGCCTTTTGCTTTTGCCATAGCAATTCCCTCTGCCTGCCGAGTCTTTATGAAGCTTCTCTCTGTCTCCGCAACATACGCCAAAATCTGCAGCACCAGATCTGAAATAAAGACTCCTGTCAGATTATCATCACGGGAGCGTGTATTGAGAAGCGGCATATCCACCACCTCAAAATCAGCGCCGATCTCTTTGGTAATCCTTCTCCACTCCCTCATTATGTCGTCATAGTTACGTCCCAGCCTGTCAATACTTTTAATCACAATGAGATCGCCGCGTCTCACTCTCCGTATCAATTTCTGATAAGATTCTCTTTGAAAATCTTTACCAGACATCTTGTCCACATAAATATTTTTCTTTGGGATCTGGTACGATGCCACAGCCGCATACTGCCGATCCAGATTTTGATCCTTTGACGATACTCTTAAATATGCAAATTTTTCCATAGCAGCCCCCTTTATTTTGTTTTTACACAATTAAAGTAGGCAATATCGATACAGTTTAAATTACTATTTAAATAGTAACTGTATTCATAGTATTTATCAATCTGTTATTTTTCGGATAATATATATAGAAATGAGGAGATTAGATTTGTACCGGAACATCACAAATTTGCCTGAGGCACACAAGCTTGTTCGTGTTACGCAATGTTTGAAATTAGCGGCTTTGCGTTAGCAAAGTAGTGCCTCTTGTCGCGTAAACGCTCCGGAATGGAGATTCTTATGGAAAATAAGCTGTATTCTTTCACACAATATGGACATATTGAAATTCAATTAAAAGAAATCATGGACTCGCGCCAAATTTCCAGAAATGCACTTGCCCGAGCAATAGATACCCGTTTTGAAGTGATCGATAAATGGTACAAAGGAAATGTGGAAAAAATCGATGCCGATATTCTTGCAAGAATATGCTTTGTATTACAATGCGAGCCGCAGGATATTATTCGTTATACTCCATAATAATGCGCCAGCGAAAACACTTTATCACGAAACAAATGCGATTCCGGTATTTTCCTTTGTCATACGTTTGGACGTGAAAAAAGCATCTGGATTTTATTTCCAAATGCTTCCCTTACTCTTATATCTCTTTTATATCTACCCTATCTTTATCGTATAGCCATCATAATTTCCGGACGGAACATCTTCCTGAGAATTGTACTGCTCCACTGTCTCTTTTTCAAATCCGTAACCATTGTCATCTGTCTTGAAATGCCGTTCCAGCGGCCTGACCGATTGTACCAAAGTTTGTCCCTTTAGACAAGACCCACTCAAAATGGTCTATGATTCCATTCTACGCATCTCCCATGAATGCTTCGGTTCAACATCAAATATCGGATAACGTTTTGGAAAACTTTCTAATGTGAGGATTGCCTCTGCAATTCGATTATACTGCCCCAAAGCATTTTCCGACTCGCCAACCATTTCTTCTTAGTTTTAGACTTCCTTTATTGCTTTTTCATCTAAATTACCAACCGCTTACACATTCCCTCCCCATTTTAGCGGCTTATCCGTGCCCTCTGGAATAAAAATTGCTACTTCCCATTTGGCTTTCTCTTAATTCCTAGTAATTTAATAAACTCAGGAAACATTGATGTATCAGTCGGTTCAAACATTACCCATTTACCATCACGATAAGTTTGTGCTTCATCATAGATTTTTTGAACTTGTTCCGAATAATTATTTCGTTCTGTTTCAAATTTTGTTCTCTCATCTTTTCCAAATATAATCATAAAACCTATACAATTTTCTCTTGCATATAATGCACACAATGTTTTACCACCTCGGCGGTATTTATACTCATAATTCCATGCTTTACCGCCTTTATTCCACTGACATTCCATTTCGTATTTTTCATCAATTAGAATACACAACTTATTCCATATATTATATAAAGATTGTCCGACTAAAGCAGTCATTTCTTCTTCGCTAGGTATCGTATCAAGCATATTAGCCTCCTATATATTGTATTTCCCGATTTCTCAATCTAATCTCTTTTTCTAAGTATACATAAAATTATAAAATTTTTCAATTTCCCGAACTGCTTTCTCTCCCATTGCTTTTCACATTCCAATTCCCTCCGCTGCTCAATACGCTTCGCAAATTCATTGCTTACCATGAACGGCGTTTCATGGTAAGCTTCTCACCCCACCTCCCGCCGCAGATGCAGCAAAATCCGCTTCTCCATCCGGCTTACCTGCACTTGGCTGATACCCAGCGTCTTTGCCACCTCCACCTGCGTCTTATCCTGGAAATACCTCATATGGATGAGCTGTCTTTCCGTCTCCGGCAAAGTCCCTAGCAGCTGTTCCAGCAGCATGTGATTTAAAATCTTTTCCTTCTCCACGTCCCCGCCCGCACGGCTCAATCCGGCAGTACAGCCCGCGTCGTCCCCCACCACCTGATCCACCAGATAAATTTCATTGCCGTCCGATTGGTAAACCGACTTGTAGATGGATTCTACTTCCACATTGGCGTCGAGCGCCAGCACAATATCTTCAATGCTGAGCTGCGTCTCAGCCGACAATTCCTGCAGGGTCGCCTCTCTGCCGTAAATTTGAGACAAACGCTCCGCTGCCTGTTTAATCCGCCAGCCATTCTCCTTTAAAGTACGGCTCACTTTCACCATGCCGTCGTCCCTGAGAAATCGTTTGATTTCCCCTTGAATCATCGGCACTGCATAAGTGGAAAAGCGAACATTAAACTGTAAATCAAATTTATCGATAGCCTTGATCAGGCCGATGCATCCAATCTGAAACAAATCCTCTGCATCATAGCCTCTTCCGATAAACCGCTTGACAATATGCCGTACCAGCCCAAGATTCTCCTCTATCAGTACTTCCCTCGCCGCTTTATCTCCTGCTTGTGATCGTTCGATTAATACGGCTGTTTCTTCCATAGGCTACTCCTCGTCGACAATCCAGCTGCCAAGGCCGATCTTTTTGTACATACGGACAAGCGTCCCCTGATCCGGTTCTGAAAGCACCTCCAGATCATCCATGAAAGCTTCCATAAAAGCAAACCCCATCCCAGAGCGCTCCCACTCCGGCCTTGTGGTAAAAAGCGGTTCCATAGCACGGTTTACATCCTCAATCCCCACACCTCTGTCAATGATCTCCACCATAAGAACGCTGCCTCTCAGCTCACAATTCATCTGCACACGGTCAATAACGCTTCCCTGATTTCCATAACCGTGTATAATGGCGTTGGTCACCGCCTCAGACACCGCCGTCTTCACATCTGACAACTCTTCCAGTGTCGGATTTAAAGGGGCGATAAACGCCGACACTGCCATCCTTGCAAAGGCCTCATTGTCAGACACCGCGGCAAACTCCAAACGCATCTCATTGGTAACCAGCCTGTAATCTTTCTTCTCTGTAACCTCAATCATAGATTCCTCCTTTTTCGCCGATTCAATTTTCAATCAGCTCCACAATATTCTCCAACCCCGACAGCAAAAGTATACGGCGAATCCTGCTTCCCACATGAACCGCATACACCTTTCCTCCAAAGCAGGAAATCTTCTTGTAACGTCCCAAAATGATTCCCACGCCCGAGCTGTCCATGAAGGTAGTCCGCTCAAAATCAAATACCACATTTCCCACATTCTTCGAGACAATATATCTGTCCGCTCTTTTACTTATGTCAATCGACTTGTGATGGTCCACCTCAACAGGCATTTTTATCATTAGATAATTGTCAATCACCTTATAGTCCTCTTCCATATTATGTCAACCTCCTTTCAAGTCCTTTTTTCTGTAAACTTTATTGGATATTTTCGCACACGCAAAAAGAGAACATGATGTTTCCATCACATTCTCCTTCGTATCTCTGTTCCTTTTTCATGTGTATTTTAGACTACTCCTGTCCCGCCTCAATCTGTGCAAGAGTATTCCTAGATTTATCCGCCTTCTCCGTATTGGGGAACAGCCGGATAACTTCTTCATAAAGTTCTTTTGCCTTCGCCTCATCCCCCAGACGGTAATAAGAGTTGGCCAGATCAAAAAGCGCCTGCCCGTTTGTTGGATCATACTGGTAAGCCTTTGCCAAATTCGGAATGGCATCTTCATAATTTCCCGCCCAGAATGCATTATGTCCGTTCTCATCGTAGGACTCCGCAATCTGCGGACCTACCAGAGCATAAAGTGTATTGTAAAGATTGTCAAAGGCCTCTGAATTTTCATGTTCTCCCTCTTCGGCCTCCTCACCCTCAATCGCATCCAAATAGTCAGCCACCGTTGTGACATCTTCCGGATCTGTCAAATACGCACCTGCCGCCTTCATCAAACTCTCTACAGACTGCAGAGTACCATCCTTCCCCATGTAGGCCGACAAGTCCTGCTGCAATGTATCGTTCTGGGTCTGGAGCTCGGACAGCTGCTGCTGCAGTTCATCTATAGTAGCCGTCTTTGCATCCGACTGCTCACTGACCTTCTTCAGTTCTTCGTCAATACCGGCCCTTGCTGTCTGAATTCTTGCCGGAAGAATCAGAAAAAAGGCGATGGCAATGCCGATTGCGAGACCAATTGCCAAATTGAGCAAAGAGGTAACCCCCCGCCCTTCCTTCACATTGACAGGCTGGATGATTGTCTCATTACCGCTCTGATACTTGATAACCTCCTCGGATTTCCTTGACTTCTTTGAGTTCTCCTCCGGGAGGAGCATCTCATCCACTTCTTTCAGATAACGCAGTGTCGCCGTATTGTTAGTGTCAATTTCAAGGCACTTGCCAAGCTCTCTCTTGGCCCGTTCCCACTCCTCATTATTAATATATAAAAGCGCGAGAAGCTGATGAGCCCGAATAAACTTCGGATTCAAAGAAAGTACTTTCTTAAGCTGGATCATCGCCAGATCAAGACTGTCCTGGTTACAGTAAGTAAGCGCCTGATTATATTTCTTGATGGTCTGATTGATCGTGTCCAGACGGTTTTGGTTCGTCTGAATCATATTGATATAGTCATCCGCAATATTCTTTTTGGGACGTAGATTCTTACTGATAACCCACTCGCTTAAGGCTGCCACGACCTCCCCGGTTTCAAAATATACCAATCCCAAGAGATTCCTGGCCTCCACATTATTTTTATCGAATTTAAGACTCTGCCGCAAACTTATAATCGCACCCGTCAGATCCCTGACGCTGGCCCGTTCCAATCCATCGTTATAGAAACGGTTGGAGATATATATGATCCTTTTATAAAGGGCTACATCGGCACCGCAGTTCGTACAAAAATCATGTTCGGACAGTGTACATCCACACTGATAACAAATCATCTATGCCAATCCCCTATTCTCCTGTTTTCTTTGATTCCTTTACGATTTTCACCATCAGATCTGCCATATCCGTCAGATCCTGGTTGTAAATTGCCTCTTCTGCATCCTCCACTTCCAGACTGGGATGAAACTTTTTTAATTCCTCTTCAAAATTAATCATTTTTCAATCTCCGTGCTCTTTAAAAGGGCTTTCACTTCACCCGCCAAATATAATGAACCGACAATATACACCTCATCTTTGTCGCCTTTATGTGATACAAGCTCTAAAAATGCTTCCTCAAGCGTATCGTAAACTTTCCTGTCAAACCCGGTATATTGTCCGAATGAATCTGCAAGCTGTGCAAGCGGCAATGCGCGTTCCCCTTGCAGGGGCACAAGGCATATCTTGTCAAAAAGACCCGCCTTCGAAATCAGTGCCGCCTCTGTATCATACTGCTTGTCCCGCACTGTAGAGTAGAGAAGCGTCCGTCTGCCCGCACAGGGGTAGTGCTTCACAGTCTCCAAAAAAGCGCGGATTCCGTCCACATTGTGAGCGCCGTCCAAATACACTGACGGCAGTATTTCTTCCATTCTGCCCTCCCAGAAGGTTCTCCGGATCCCTTCCTGAAGAATCGGAACCGTGATACGCTCATCCCGCAAAAGCTCCAATGCCCTCACAGCGAGCGATGCGTTCTCCACCTGATAAAGTGCAGGAGTAGACAGAGTGAAACCAATATAATCATAATAGTGTAAATACACAGAAAAATCAATCGTTTTATTCCTAATCTTTATTTCTTTTATCGCAGTATCCAAAAGAGGACAGGGGACAGCACCACTTTTTTCGGCATATTCTTCGATAACTCTGGTCACCTCCGCCTGCTTATCCGGGTAAATGACAGGCACATTTTTTCTCATAATTCCTGCTTTCTCCGCCGCAATCTCAGGCAGTGTCTCACCCAGGTATTCCATATGATCATATCCGATGGAAGTTAGAATACAAAGCTTTTTTTTCTCTACCACATTGGTAGCGTCGAGCCGCCCGCCAAGCCCTGTCTCCAAAACCACGTACTCCACATGATACTTCTCAAAAAGTACCATTGCCATAAAGAACAAAAACTCAAAGAAAGTGGGATGATAGCCTGCTGCCAGAAGCTCCTCTCCCGGATTTCGTACGCCATCCATGACTACGTGGAAGGCATACAGGAAATCCTCCTCACTCACCTTTTCTCCCTGAATCACAAACCGCTCCCTCATAGTAATAAGATGAGGGGACGTGAACATGCCGCAGGAAATTCCCGCCTGTTTGAAAACAGTACACAAATAAGCACAAACGGAACCTTTCCCATTTGTGCCTGCTATATGTAAAATCTTACTGTCACATGCCGGATATCCCAAACGCTTCCAAAAATGCGCCGTATTCTTCATACTGTTTTTAGACGTAAATTTCGGGGTGGCGTTGATATAATCTTCCGCCGCCCCGTATGTATCAATCTCTTCTTTCATATTTACCCCTGCACATATCAATTGTGCACAATGACCGTTCCTTCAATTACCCCTCTATCCGCCGAATACCTCATAAAGCAGGTATTCCGGTCAAGTGTCATCTGCTCTGCATTGATACTGATCACTACATTCCGGTAAATATTGCCATCCACTTTAATATAGGAGTCCCTGCCCTCCTCCATGTTGGTCTCAAGTTCCTCCCGCTCTTTGCCAACCTTGTCGAGCTCCGCAAAATATTCGTCCTTCAGATTGTTCCATTCTACCAGACTATTCTCCGTGCTCCGGGCCATATTCACACCGCGTGTTCGCTTTTCGCGCAGTGCCTCCGTCATGGTATCCACCAGCTTGGACAGTTTCTCCTTGAGCTCCGACTCCTTACGTCTCGTCTCCAGAAGCCTGTCAAAGGAGTCCGGCTCATAACCACAGTGCAAAATCGTCTTGAGCTCCACATCATTTCCCGCCGTCATGACCTCAATGCTCTTAAGCGCATGAGTATAGCCGCCGATAATGGCCCCCCTCTTTCCTGTGGTGATCACCTTATCCTTAGCTATCACCTTCGCGTTCAAAATCACATTGGCCTGCACCAGACCGCCCGCTTCCACTGTGGTATTCTCGATAAACTCAGCAAATACATTCCCTCTAGCAGCTATCTTTCCACCGCCCTGAATACCGCGCGAGAGCATCACATCACCGCCGGCAAAGAGCGTCGCTGCTCCTGTAGTTCCATGAATTTCAATATTTCGTCCGGCACGGATGACAACACCACCATCCACATTGCCATTGATAATTACATCACCAAAGAACTCAATCTTTCCAATAATCGCATCCACATCACCTATAATCTCATGGACACTTTGAATATCAATCTTGCCATCCTTGACCTCAATCTTACCGTCGCTCTGGGCATAATAGATCCCGTTTTCTCTGGTGATCCCTTTTCCCCGCATAGGAGGCAGGTCTCTCACCGGATTTGCCTTCATCTCCCCGCCGCGCACTGTATAGCCATTTTCCCCCTGCTCTGCATAATGGTATATCGCCACCTTATCGCCCTTGTGCACGTTCTGCAAGGCGCTCATGCTGGAGTAATCCACCGATCCATCCTCCAGAATCTTAGGGCCGGAATGCTCCTCGGGGGAAAAAAGGTACTCAAAATAACCGTCCGTGCCGGGCTTGATCTCAGCTCCCTTCGCTACCAGGATCTCTCTGTCATAGACTTTTTTCTTAATCATCGCCGACAAATTAGAACTGTGATATCCCTTAACCACGCCATTTCTCTCCAAATACTTCTCCAAATCGCGCTTGGTATAAGTCTGCCCGGCGTCAGGAGGTGCAAGGTAGAGCCATGCGGCCATCTCATCTTCTTCTACCCGCAAATAAGTGCCCTCCGCCAGATTCGTCTCTACATCAGGCTCCTCCTCCGGAACCATCATCACTGACTCTGCCGGCGCTGAAACAGGACTCGCTGCCCCCTGCTGCATGACCGCCTGCAGCATTGCTTTCTTCTGCTGTGGATTCTCCGTGTTCACTTTCGCTTTAGCCATCGCCGCTTTCAGCTTTTCTAACTGCTCTGCCGACAAGTTTACTCCAGCCACATGACTCACCTCCCTTCCTAAATTTTATGACATTCATGTCGTATATATCCAAAGTACTATTCCCATATATAACTTTACACCATATCACCGTACTTTTCCAGTGGTAATATAGATTTTTTTATTCAAGTTCAGCCAAGCTGAGAAAGCCGCTCCTCCACCTGTTCTTTCATCTGCGTGTACTTTGCCAGCTTCTCACGTTCCTCAGCTATCTTACTCTCAGGCGCCTTTGCAAGGAACTTCTCATTGCCGAGCATCCCCTGCACGCGGGCCAGTTCTCCCTGCAGACGCTTCTGCTCCTTCTTAAGCCTCTCAATCTCCTGTGCGATATCAACCAGCTCCTCGAAAGGAATATAGACTGTGGCACCCTGGATCACCACTGACACGGCATTGTCGTCAATGGCACTTTTATCCTTCTGCACAGTCACAGAAGAGGCAGCCGCAAGCGCCGCAAAAAACTGCATGCCTTCCTCGAAAATCTGGCGCACCCTATCCTTCTCACTGACCACATACACCGCCGCCTTTTTGCCAGGCGCCACGTTCATCTCCGTTCTCACGTTGCGGATCCCGCGCACCGCCTCCTTCATCAGCTCGATAGCGCTCTCCTCCTGCACAAACCTTCTGTCTTCACGAAAGACAGGCCATTCGGAGATCATGATAGATTCCTCTCTGTTTTGCAGCGTGCAGAAAATTTCCTCCGTAATAAAAGGCATATAAGGATGTAGAAGCTTCAGCGCGTCAATTAACACATTCTGCAGCGTCCAGAGAGCGGCGCGCTTTCCTTCCTCCTCACCCGCCTCTGTACTGTAAAGGCGCGGCTTCACCATCTCAATATACCAGTCGCAAAACTCATCCCAGATAAAATCGTAGACCTTCTGCACCGCGATACCCAGCTCAAAACTATCCATATTGTCAGTCACATCCTGAACCAGCGTGTTCAACTTGGAGAGAATCCATTTATCCACCGGATATAAGCTGTCTTTGATTTCCTCATAAGAAATCTCCCATCCACGCTTCCCGGTCTTCTCCTCCTCCTGATCCATATTCATCATAATAAAGCGGGAAGCGTTCCACACCTTGTTCGCAAAGTTGCGGCTTGCCTCCACTCTTTCATAGTAGAAACGCATATCATTTCCGGGCGCATTGCCGGTGATTAACGTAAGCCGCAGCGCGTCCGCGCCATACTTGTCAATAATTTCCAAAGGATCAATGCCGTTCCCCAAAGATTTGCTCATCTTCCTCCCCTGGGAATCCCTCACCAAACCGTGGAACAGCACCGTCTTGAAAGGCTTGTCCCCCATCTGCTCATAACCAGAAAAAATCATACGGATGACCCAGAAAAAAATGATATCATATCCCGTCACAAGCACATCCGTGGGATAAAAATAATCCAGATCCTCCGTCTTTTCCGGCCATCCCAGCGTAGAAAAAGGCCACAGTGCAGAGGAAAACCAAGTGTCCAGCGTATCAGGGTCCTGCGTGAAATGGGTCTCTCCACACTTCGGGCAGACTTGTGGAGCCGTTTTTGCCACCACAATTTCCCCGCACTTATCACAGTAGTAAGCCGGAATCCGGTGTCCCCACCAAAGCTGCCGGCTGATACACCAGTCGCGGATATTGTCCGTCCAGTTGTAATAAATCTTTTCCATGCGCTCGGGAATCAGCTTAATCTCGCCCTTTTTCACCGCTTCCACCGCAGGCTTAATCAGCTCGTCCATCTTCACGAACCACTGTTTCTTGATCATCGGTTCGATGGTCGTCTTACAGCGGTCATGGGTTCCCACATTGTGAGAGTAATCTTCGATGCGGACGAGAAGCCCTTCCTGATCCAGCTCCTCCACGATCCGCTTTCTCGCCTCATAGCGGTCGAGTCCTTGATATCTGCCGCCATTCTCATTGATGGTGGCATCATCGTTCATAATGTTGACCTCCGGTAAATTGTGGCGCTTACCCACCTCGAAATCATTGGGGTCGTGAGCCGGCGTGATCTTCACGACACCTGTCCCGAATTCCATATCCACATACTCATCTTCCACTACCGGAATTGCCTTATTTACAATAGGAAGCCATACCTGCCTTCCCTTTAAATACTTATATCTCTCGTCATTGGGGTTCACTGCCACTGCCGTATCACCGAGCATAGTCTCCGGACGGGTCGTGGCAAACTCCAAAAACTCCGTCTTGCTGGGCTGTCCGTTCTCATCTACCAGCGGATACTTAATATGCCAAAAATGACCCGCCTGCTCCTGGTATTCCACTTCCGCATCAGAGATAGAAGTATTGCAGACAGGACACCAATTGATGATGCGGCTTCCCTTGTAGATCCAGCCCTTTTCATGCATCTTGCAGAACACTTCGGTAACCGCTTTGTTACAGCCCTCGTCCATTGTAAAGCGCTCTCTATCCCAATCGCAGGAGGAGCCCAGCTTTTTCAACTGGGATACAATTCTTCCGCCATACTCCCGCTTCCAATCCCAGGCACGCTCCAAAAAGCCCTCTCTGCCCAGATCGTTCTTGTCGATCCCCTCCTCCTTCAGCTTTTCTATAATCTTCACCTCGGTAGCAATGGAAGCATGATCCGTTCCTGGCTGCCAGAGTGCATTGTACCCTTGCATCCTTTTGTAACGAATCAGAATATCCTGCATGGTATTATCCAGAGCATGTCCCATGTGCAGCTGTCCCGTGATGTTTGGCGGCGGGATCACGATAGTAAACGGTTTTTTCGTCCTGTCCACCTCCGCATGAAAATACTTCTTGTCCAGCCATTTCTGATACAGTTTGTCCTCAATCCCTTTCGGATCGTAAGTCTTTGCTAGTTCCTTACCCATGTTCTCCTCCTTTATTTACCATTCGTCTGCATGCGTCCTGTCTGAATCGCCTTCTGACTCTGCTTATGCGCGCCAAAAACGCCCTCTGCCAATTTTCGACAAAGGGCGCACAATGCGCGGTACCACCTTAATTTATCACTCATGGACACCGAAAATCCCGGCATCCTATCCGTTAACGGGGATAAAGCGGGAATACTTACTGCCGCCTTCACAATCTTCATGATAGACGCTTCTGCATCCCGGTTCTGAAGCCACGTTCCACAATACCTCTCCGAAGCGATCTCTCAGCCTGTGATCCCTCTCTCTGGCGGCGGCTCCTTGTGTACTCCTCTTCATCATAACCTCTTGTTCAGTAATACTATAGTAAATTCCTGCGTCTTTGTCAATGCATCATCGATATCTAAGTATAGGAAAACTTTTTTACAATTGGTATATCTGGTATGGTTATAAATTCTTAAATTGGCACTTTTATAATAGCCATTTGCGTATAAGATAGAATTTATCGTAACAGGAAAGTAAAAGAAAGGCGGAAAACAATCATGAAAAACGAGAAACTGCTCAAAATCGTATTCACAGGCATTTTTGCCGCACTATCTTACGTGGTGTTCACATTCTTACAGATCAAAATTCCCTTACCGGGCGGCGATGCCACCTCCATTCATCTTGGAAACGCAGTCTGCGTCCTCGGCGCGCTGCTTCTAGGCGGCGTGTACGGAGGAATTGGAGGCGCCATCGGCATGACGATTGGTGATTTGTTGGATCCAGTTTATGTCGTCTATGCTCCCAAGACTTTTATTCTGAAGTTCTGTATTGGTCTGATTACAGGCCTGATCGCTCACAAAATCGCACATATCAGTACGGAGACAGACAAAGCAAAAATATATAAATGGTCTCTCATTGCCGCTGTGGGCGGACTGCTGTTCAACGTGATCTTTGATCCGCTGCTTGGCTACTTTTATAAGCTCGCAATCCTTGGAAAACCTGCTGCAGAAGTGACCCTGGCTTGGAATATCACTTCCACATCCATCAACGCAGTGACCTCTGCCATCGTTGCAGTTCTTGTATACAATGCGGTACGGCCCGCACTAAAAAAATCAGGACTATTTTTTTCCATCTAGGGAAAATAAAAGAGGCGGGAAGTTTACATAATATTTCTTCCCGCCCTTTTCTATGTGCGCCCGGCAGGACGCGTTTTAAGCATCAATAATCCCATCATCCTCAGGCATCACAACTGCCGCTATAATGTAGAGAATCAGTCCCATACCGACGCTGGCAAGCGAGCACAGCGCCCAGATCAATCGCACCAGCGTAGGATCCAGGTTCAAATACTCTCCAATTCCGCCGCACACGCCGCATATCATCCTATTTCCACGGGAACGCATTAATTTTTTCACATTGTTATCCATTCTTTCTCCTCCTTAATATCGAAACACTTTCTCTTCTTTTCCAATTTTACATCCTATTTATTCTTCAAAAGTTATCACTACATTTCCCATATTGCAGTCAATATCAAACTGACTCCCTTTTCCGCTGTTCCATGATTTACTTGCCGCAAATCCACCGTGGCTTTGATGTCCCACCTGCACATCTCCCATGCCGCACTCCACATCGTAACTGTGGTCGTCCTCTGAACCCGCAAGATGCATCGTTACATTCCCCATGCCGCATTCCAGAGAAAGATCTCCGTCAAGCGCTCCCTCGAGCGCAGCTGTTCCCATATTCATCTCCAAATCCATCACATCACTCACAGCCATGCCCTGCACGTTCAACTCTCCGGCGCCTACGCTCACATCGGCCTCCTTCACACTCAGGTTCTCCACTACAAGCTGTCCAGCACCCACGTTGAGGTCTGCATCATCCGCTGCAATTCCCTGTAATGTACAGACTCCCGCACCTACATCTATGGAAGCAGTCTGCGTCTGCAGAGGAACCGCATTTAAAATACCTGCTCCGAATTCGATTTCCACCTCTTTAAACATCTTACCTGCCGGAATGCACAAATAAATTTTATCATCCGCATGGTTCGTCCACCTGCCTGCATTTCTAAGGCACAAAGTACTTCCGTCCATCAGCCAGTAATACCGAAGGGTATCCCCGGTGACATAGACACGTATTTGATCATCTTTAGATTCTTCCAGATACAAATCACATTTCGTCACTTCAATATCCAATTCCGTGCAGGAATCCGCCTGCAGGGAAACCTCGTTTTCTTTTCCCTCTGACAATCGCAGATATCTTTCTTTCTCCCAATCTTTTCCGATCTTCCCACCGCTGTTCACAGAGCGAACGAAACCAAAGTGCCAGTCACCTGCATCATCTATATGATACCCGAAGGGAATGCCGCCGATTCCGTCCATCTCCGCAAGCTGACGAAAGCCTCCCAGAAAACCACACACGATGCAGATAACAATACCCATCAGAAACAAAATCAGCGCTGTCGTCAGACAGCCTTTGGTAAATTTTTTCATGCCTGCACACCTCCTCTGTGAAATAACCTGCGGCACAGATCCACAATCCCCCGTACCAAAGCCGGGATTGCCGTGCCAACCACCAATACCATCAACCATACAAACACCAATCCGACCGCAATCATAATCAAACCACCGCCCGCCAGACACAAGCCTCCAAGAGGCGCGCTGAATATAGCAATGATCCCTGCAATAACAAGCACAATGCCCACTACCGTCAACACCACGCCGACTACCAAAAATGCAATAAAGATACCAAGCAATCCGGCCAGCAGACCTACGCCTCCTCCAAAAATTCCTCCGAGAACGCTAATCCAGACCGGAGAAAGCAAAATCGCCAGCACAATAATGAGTGCAATTTTTCCACCCGTCATGGGTTTTGCGGGCTGACGGCCTAAACTGCTTTGCTGTCCACTGCCCCCGGCATATCGCTGCTGCCCGTAAGTGCCATCCCCATCGTTTTTCTGCTGCCCATAAGTACTTCCACCGCCATTTTTCTCCCGCCAGTACGGATCACTCTGGAAATTCTGTCCGCCGCCCTGCCCGGCTCCCTGAAATCCCTGCCCGCTTGACTGCGTGCCGTTTTGTTTCTGTCTGCTTCCTTGCTCCCCATTTTGGCATTGATCAGTTGACATAATCTGGTTCTCATTTTTCTTCTCATAACTGTGAAATCCAGACTCCGTAAACTCTCCACTGCTCCCGCCATCCGCAAGTCCCGCCTTGATAGACTTCGCAAGCTCCTCCGGAGATCCAAGGGCAGCAATGACACCCGCCTCATTTCCTTCGCCCGCATCATCAAAATAATCATTATAATACTGTATCGCTTCCTCCCGTTCCGCAAGCGGCACATCCTGCAAAAGGGCAGCCAGCCTGCTCATAAATTCCGCTCTATTCATGTCTTATTCCTCCCTCAAAGATACTGTTTAATTTGGCAGAATACCGATGCCACTCGCTGATATAGAGATTTAACTGTGCTCTCCCCTTCTCCGTGATCCTGTAATACCGTCTGTTGCGCCCTGCACACTCCATGTCATAGATTTCTAGACATTCATCCTTCTGCAGTCTGCGCAGAACAGGATACAAAGTGGATTCGGATATCTCTATGGCCAGCCGCACTTCCTGTGTGATCTTGTAGCCATAGGTCCCTTCCGTCTCATGGGATACCACAGCCAGCACAATGGCATCCAGTAGTGCCGCTCCCGTGTTAAAAACCATGTAATATACTCCTTTCCTCCGTCTTACATATTTCATATGCTTTCCTTTGCCTTCCTCTTTCCTGGATTCTATACCTCGCTCTCTTATGTCTTTGCATAGTAATATTATAATTTCATGCAATATTATATCTCGTATAATATTGTTTCTATACATACTATACGAGATATAATATTATTTGTCAACACCTATTTTTCGTCAATGATTCGCGCCATGGAAATTTCCTAGCAGCAGTGAAGCCGAAGGCTGACGAGCGGTGTCCAAACCGTGAATAGTAACGAATTGCTGCATTTCCTAAAGAATAAAACCAGTGGCACATTGCATTCCCACCAGTCAAGTGCTATACTAAATCGAACCTTGCTGTTTAGTTTACATAATTTTATCAGAAGGAGTTTTGCTATTATTATGACATCAGAAAATAAAATCTGCTTTCAACATGGCGTGCGGGATGGATGCCCTATCGCACTTGGCTACTTTGCCGTGGCCTTTACGCTTGGTATTGCCGCCAGAAACGCCGGCCTCTCCGCCCTGCAGGCTCTCATTGCCAGCGCACTGAACAATGCCTCTGCCGGAGAATATGCCGGGTTTGCGCTGATCGCAGCTGGAAGCACTTATTTAGAAACAGCAGTTATGACCTTAGTAGTCAATGCCCGATATCTGCTTATGTCCTGCGCTCTCAGTCAAAAAATGAAACCAGGCACACCCCTGCGTCACCGCATGCTGATTGCCTACGATGTGACTGATGAAATTTTTGGTATCTGTGTAGCACAGCCGGGATATTTAAATCCCTGGTACGCTTATGGTGCCATTGCTGTTGCGATTCCAGGCTGGGCTCTCGGTACTTATTTTGGTGTAATTATGGGAAATGTGCTGCCGACCAGAATAGTCAGCGCATTGAGTGTCGGACTCTATGGTATGTTTCTAGCCATCATCATCCCGCCTGCCCGTAAGAACCGGGTGATTGCAGGCGTTGTTGCCGCCGGTTTTGCCGCTAGCTATCTCGTAAACCGCCTGCCTTTGTTCGATGGGCTTTCCACCGGGGTAAAAACCATCATTTTGACGATTGTACTTGCTCTTATGGCAGCGGTACTATTTCCGACCGATATAGTTAATACAGAAGAAAAGAAAGAAGAGGAAAAAAGAAATGGCGCATAATATTTGGCTTTATCTCCTAATCATGGCGACAGTATCCTACCTGATCCGCATGGCGCCTCTGGCACTGATCCGCCGGGAAATTACCAACAAACTTCTGCGTTCCTTCCTTTTTTATGTGCCCTATGCCACGTTGGCAGTTATGACTTTTCCCGCTATCATGGAAGCAACGCAGAAACCTGCAGCAGGTTTCTGCGCGCTCATCGCAGGTATTGTTTCCGCCTGGAAAGGCTGCAGCCTCTTCCAAGTAGCTGTTCTTTGCTGTGCTGTGGCTTTCGTGGTAGAACTGCTTCCCATATTTTAGAAGAGATTCACCTTTCCCACTATGCCGTCATTGATCACGTAATAAGCCGTAAAATCTTCGGGTTTCACATATATCTGCATGCTTTCTATCGAATCTTCTGTGAAACCCTTCGACATATAATGTCCCTTGACCCGTTCAGTCACATCATCCATGTTCATTTCATATCCGCGGTACTGCAGTATCACTTCTGTGATTGTTTCCTTCGTGGGCGCTTCCACATCTATGTTCGCTTCCGCCGCTGCGTCTGTGCTCACTTCTGCTACTGTACCTGCTTCTGCGCTTACCTCTGTTACTGTATCCACTTCCGTGCTAACCTTTGTATCCACTTTCGCATTTTCCATCTTATTTTCCTCCCTGGCGTGCATTCCTTTATATTTTCACGCAACTGTTCTTTCATTATCATACCACACCTGGGACAATCTCTCAATAGATAAACTGCCAATGAATTTTTCGGTATACCCCTTATGAACTGCTGTTTTTTTTCTGTGTTTTGTGATACAATCGTCGCAGGATCAGCATCCTGCGACCAAAGAATTGCTTCGCAATTCTTTCTTTAAATATTTTACTTTTTTGGCTTCCCACAAAACCTACGGAGGAAATATGAAAAATAGAGAAGAAAAAACCAATGCAATTCGTTTATTAGAACAGAAAAAATTACCATTTCAAATTCATGACTACTCCCAGTCAGGCGCAATAAGCGGCCTGGAAGTCGCGGGCTGTTTGAACGAAAATCCAGACCGTGTTTTCAAGACGCTGGTCACTGCTGGAAAGTCCGGGAGTCACTATGTTTTTCTAGTGCCCGTCAGCCGGGAACTGGATCTGAAAAAGGCGGCAAAGACAGTCAGCGAAAAGAGTATCAGTATGATTAAGTCAAAAGAACTCCTGCCGCTGACAGGCTATATTCACGGCGGCTGTTCTCCCGTCGGTATGAAAAAATTATTCACCACTGTAATCGACAGCAGTGCGGACAATTTTTCAGAAATCTTTTTCAGCGGCGGAAAAATCGGCCTTCAAATTGAAATGCGCTTACAGGACTTGGAAAAAGTAATCCCCTTCACCTTATCAGACATCTCCGTCTGACCAATTGTCAAACGTACATAGGTACATAGATTTCATAGATTTCTCAACCCTTCCTTTATCTTCCACTCCACGTACTTTTGGAGAATAAAATTAAAATCGGAAATATCTCCAAGCGCCCTGCCAGCATATCAATGATCAACATCATCTTGGACCACACACTGTAACCGCCAAAATTACAGGTTGGGCCTACACTCTCCAATCCAGGCCCTATATTATTAAAACAAGCCAGCACCGCCGAAAAGTTCGTCATCGGCGAAAAGCCGTCTATGGAAATAACGATAAAGCTGAATACTGTAATAAACGCATAAGCCGCCAGATAGGCGTTAGTATTGTCCAACACCCGCTCTGTAACCATCTGCCCGTTGACACGCACTACCTGTACCTTTTGAGGGTGCAGAATCTGACGCACATTTCGCCGCAGACTTTTTAGCAGAAGCAGGGCTCTTCCGCACTTAAAACCGCCGCCGGTACTGCCTGCACAGGCGCCTATAATCATCAGACCAAGCAGAATCGCCTTGGAAAAGCTGGGCCACAGGTCAAAGTCCGTAGTGGCAAAGCCGGTGGTAGTGACAATGGTCGCCACCTGGAAAGCCGCATGACGAAAAGTTTCTTCAACGCTTTCATAAAATCCTCTCACATTCCAGGCAATCAGCAGAATACTTCCCACCACCATCCCAACATAAAAACGCAGTTCCTCATCCTTCCATACGCTCTTCACCTGACGAATAGCCAGCATAAAATAGCAGCTGAAATTCACGCCAAACAACAGCATAAACACGGTACATACATTCTGTAAGTAAGGACTATACCCCGCAATGCTGTCATTTTTTATGCCAAAACCTCCGGTACCCGCAGTTCCGAAAGCTGTACATACCGAATCAAACAGCGGCATTCCACCAATCAATAAAAAAAATATATTCAAAATCGTCAAAAAAACATAGATAAAATACAAAATTTTTGCCGAGTCCTTCATCCTTGGCACCAGCTTCTCCACCTTGGGCCCAGGGCTTTCTGCCCTCAACAGATGCATCGTATATCCATCGCTTTTTTCCCGGCCTCTGCCGATAGCCAGCACAAACACCAGCACACCCATACCTCCCAGCCAGTGGGTAAAGCTTCGCCAATAGAGACTCCCCATGGAAAGTTTTTCCACCTCAGGAAGAATGGACGCGCCGGTAGTGGTAAATCCTGAAACGGTCTCAAAAAGAGCATCAATAAAGCTTGGAATTTCTCTCGAAAAATAGAAGGGCAGACAGCCTAAAAGACTCATCACGATCCAGCTCACCCCGACACAGACCAAACCTTCCCTCGCATAGAACCCTTTTCTTGCCTTCCTGCACAAGAGATATAGAAGAAGTGCCGTCACCAGCGTTATGACCATCCCAGTCAAAAAGCCAAATACTGTCTTCTCCTCCTGATGATATATGCTGATCAGCAGCGCAGGAATCATAAATACCGCTTCCACCAAAAGAATTCTGCTGATAAATTTTCCCATCATTCGATAATTCATACACTTCACCCTGATTCATGCGAAAATATCGTTTAGCTGATAAATAACCTCATCCCTGCTAGTGACAATGATCACATTGTTTCCAGCTTCATAAAAAGAATCTCCGTTTGGTATCTCAAAACTGTTATGTCTATTGATACCAGCCACACGAATATTTTTCTTCAGCTTTAACTTTTTGAGCGGTTCCCCACAATGTTTGGTATTTCCATCCACAATAAACTCTATGGCTTCCGCCTGCCCGTCCGCAATCACATTGACCGCCTGGGCCGCACCGGTTTGATTTCTGATAGCCCGCACATAGCGCACGATATCATTACAGCAAAGATCCTTAGGACTAATCGTGCTGCCCACAGGCAGCGTATCTAAAATGCGGTTATTCGTAAGCCGTCCAAGCTTTGTGATAATCTGAGGCACCCCCGCTTTGTCGGCTATGAGAGAAATAAAAAGATTCATTTCGTCCACTCCGGTCAATGTAACTAGAGCGTCACACTCTCCCATTCCCTCCCGCTCCAAAAGAAATTCGTTGCTGGCATCGCCGTGCACGACCGTGATATTTGGAAGCTGATTGGCCAGCGAAAGACATCTGTCATAATCCTGCTCTATGATTTCCACCATGATACCGTCATGCCAAAGCATCTGAGCCAAATAGTAGCTGAGTCGTCCACCGCCGCACAGAAGCGCCCGCTTTGCCTTGTGCGTAATGATTCCCATATTTTTGAGGAATATAGTCAATTCTCTGGGTGAAGCTGTTACGAAAATTCTATCCCCATTCTGTAAAACAAAATTACCATCTGGGATAACCGCCTTGCTGTTTCGCAAAACCGCACAGACCAAAATCTTACATTTTACCACGTTCTGCAGATCAAAAAGCCCCACATTGCAGAGCTTTGAGTCCTCTCCGATTTTCAGCTCCACGATCTCTACCCTGCCCTTAGCAAAAGTATCCCGCTTCAAAAAACCCGGATACTTGATCAGCCGCTCCATCTCGATAGCCGCCTGCATTTCTGGATTGACCACCATAGACAATCCGAACAGATGCCTCATCTGATAGATTTGATCTTTGTATTCCGGATTCCGTATTCTCGCTATGGTATGGAGTTTCGGATTCATACCGTGGGCAATCGTACTGCAAAGCAGGTTAACTTCATCTGCTCCCGTCATGACAAGCAAAAGATCAGCCTCCTCCACCCCCGCCTTTGAGAGCGTTGCCATAGATGCGCAGTTTCCCTGCACCGCCATAATATCATAGCGCTCCTCACTCACTTCCAAAACCTCCGCCTTCGCGTCGATCAGAGTGATGTCGTGGCCCTCCGCTACAAGCTGTTTCGTCAACGTGGAGCCGACTTTTCCGTCTCCCGCTATTATTATTTTCACCGGAACTTCCCTCCACTACATAAAATATTTGATCTTTTCGGCATAGATCCATACATTTACCGGACAAATTGCACAAGATATAGATCACAAAATACATTCTCCGTCCTACTACAGTATACCACTCCTGCCCCAAAAGGCAATGTTCGGATTTACCAAAAGAAAGACATCCATCTTCCACCGTGAATGCCTCTTTCTACTTCTTGTCAAAATTAATCTATAGGCATTTGTTAAATGCCGAAAGCCATTAGTTTTACGTTGATAAGGAAGTATTCACAACAACTATCATTAACGCTGACAAACAGGGTGCAAACAAAAGCAGAGAGTACATCACTTTCATTAGTGGTCGGCTCTCTGCTTTTTGTTACGCAGTAGAACGCCATTTTTGAGGGTAGGAATATAAAATATCGTCTAAGTGTTTCCCATGCTCTAAAAGCCGCATAAATCAAGGACTTTTTAACCTCTACTGCGTAACATACCTACCCAAAAAAGCAATGGTTTTATAAAGCGATTGGATTAGACGGATTTTGAACGCCGTAGTCAGGACTACCGGCTTAGCCG
>DLAA01000107.1 GCA_002493835.1 Lachnospiraceae bacterium UBA7060
GGGCGAAGAGCCCGGCACAGATACAGGTGATGCCGAACAGCCGACAGAAGGTGTACAGTCGGAGAGTGATACAGAAAGGGAAGAGGCGGTTTCAGGGCACGAGAAGGATTGTCAGTGGCGCCTTTTGGTAGCGGCCAAAATCGAAGAAGTCGAAAGCGAGAGCAATGGGGCCGAAATCAATGAGGAAGAAAGCGCCGGCAACATGGAAGAAAGTGAAAGTTTCGACGACAAAGTAGGTGACGGTGAAAACGGCGGTGGGGCAGATCAAAGTGGAAATGTTACAAGCGATGTGGGTAACAGTGAGGTTGGAGGAGCAGCTGACAGCGGAACAGATACAGAAGACGGTGCGGGCCAGGATGCAGGCGAAACAGTATTACCTACGGAACAGGCGAGTGTGGAAGTCCCCGTACAATGGATATGCGCGGATGACTATGAAAATACAGCGTTGACAGAATATATATTTCATCCGGCGTGGGACGAGGCCGCATGGTTTTATGAGGCGGGTGCGGACGGTGTTCCGACGATTACAGTGAGCTATTCCGGGGAAGAAATTGTGGAAGAGGTTTCTACAGAGGAGGAACTCGCGGCGGCGTTTGCCGCGGGTCTTGAGAAGATTGTCCTGAAAGCGGATATCGCTTTGACAAGATCCTTAATACTTCCGGCGTCTGCCGATATCGAATTGGATGGGCAGGGATATTCCCTGCTTCGTGGTATGGAGGAGAACGCACCCTTTCTGGGTACTATGATCAGACTGGATGGTGAGGGCTACACAGAGGAAACGTATGGCACGTTGACGCTTAAGAATATCACTGTGAATGGGGAGACGGCTGCAGACCGCGCAGGTGCGCCCGCGATTTTGAATTGCGGAAGCCTGATTCTGGAAGAGAAAGCCGTTGTCAGGGCTAATGATAATTACGGCACCTATCCATCCGATGAGGGGACGGAAGAAGAACTCATTTTGGATTATGGCGGCGGCATACAGGTACAGAAATACGGCCAGTTGACGTTGACAGAAAATTCTCTGGTCACAGAAAATTTCGCGGATGAATTTGGAGGAGGCGTCTATCTGGCGGATGGCGCGACGCTTTCCCTCTATGCGGACGTAATCAGGGAAAACAGTGTGTCGGAGGATGCGGGGTACGGGGCGGATTTGTATGCTGCGGCTGGAAGCACGATCTATTACGATTCTTCTGTGGATATGGAGCGGGACGGGTTTTATCTCTGCGAAGGAGCGATACTGATTTGTATGCAGGGGCAGGATGCGGACAGCGCGCCGAATAGGTCAGACCGGAATGATCCGAATGTGGAGATTTATATAAGCGCGTCTGAGGGGAGCGGTTATAACGACCAATTTCTGGAAAAGCTGAAAATCAAGCTGGAGGGTGAGCCGTATAATTATACAGTGATACCGAAAAGCGTGCAGGTAGATACAACGGATCTGCGGGACTGGTATGTGTACGACCATTATGATACGGATGCCTGGCAGCAGGATGGGACGATTGAAGGAAGTACAGCGGAAGACAAATGGAAGAAGATACATGGCGGTAATCCAAGGAGAGATTACTATCCATGTACGACAAGCTACTATTGTACTCCTACTGTCGGAGATCCGGTGTATACCATTCCTGACTGGCTGGATAATAGTGTATATAAAATCAGTAGTGCATATCGACTGGCGAAGTTTAAGGAACATATTGATAATCAGGGTACGAACATGACATTTGTGGGATATGACCATCCAGCGTACATAGATTTTATGTTTTACCAGCCGCAGCTGGCGGATGAAAAGGTGGTGGACTTTGATATCGATTCCTCGCGGGTAATTTCCCATGCGCTGTCGGGGGCGGGGTTCTTGATGAATGCCGGTGTGGAAGCGGGAAAGCTGTATGGCTATCTGGTTTATTATCACTATGGGCGTGGTCAAACGAGCATGGGTGATACGCCTACTTATCGGTATGTCTGTAAGTTAAACGGCGTTGATGTAACGCAGTTTCATAATGGCACGATAGATCTGAAAAGTTATTTTGGATTGTGGACAACGGAAGCAATAACCGAGGAAAAGAAAGAATCATTAAAGAACGACTATAATATAGAAGTAATAGACGGCACGCCTGTTTCTTCTGAAAACTGGAATAGTCAGATGAGCATTCGGATACAGGCGTCGGACGAAGAGATCCAAATCCGGCAGCAGCCTAAGGATGCAGAAACAGATATTGGAGAAACGGAGCCTAAGAGTGTGCCTGTGGAAAATTTAGGCCGCAGTGGCTTCGGGCCTCTGGTGGCGTATACGGCAGAGGGGCATACTTGTGATCTGGCCAGCTGCTTTATTTATTCTAATGTCAGCATGCGCTATACGAGAGTGACGCAGGGAGGCGATGATCTGCTCCGGCCGCTGGAGAGGGCTGACTACACACAGGAAAGGACACAGAAGTATTTCCTGAATCTTTTCGGCACCGATGCCGATAAGGGGTATAATACGACAGGTGTTGAAGCGGAGCTGTATCAGAGGTATCTAAAATTGATGCAGGTGGAAGGCATCGCTCTGATTACGGACAGGAAGACGCCGTTTGAGGAATACCTTGGGGAAAGCGGGGCGGCCGGCTCTAATCTCTGCGAGATCAGCGAAGGGCCGCCGGCGGCCCCGCTGACGGTGGATGAACTTGCAGAGAAGATTGCGGACTATATAGGAAAACAGACGACCACATATATCCAGGACAAAGTATCACCGGACGGCGACGGCGAGGACACGCTGAAAGAGGCGGCGCCGAACCAGGCGGTAGGAAATATCTGGATTGAATCTGCAGCGAACGGTGTACAGCTCAGGGAACTGTGGGGTGATGATATTACCGGGGATGGGTACGAGATCCGGATCAGGGATGAAATAGCCGATTATTTGGGAGACAAGAAAGATTATACAGTAACATATGAAGTGTTGAAGCCAAATGGGAGCAAAGCTCTTGACAGCAGCGCTCCTTCCTTCAAAGTGGGGACGGACGTGTCGGAATGGCCTACAGGACGGTATACGGTGAGGCAGACAATCACAGGCTCTTATGGGGAATCCACCGTACACGGATATGCTTATTTTGATTTGCGCAGATCGGTAGCCCATGAACATAACTGGGCTGAAGAGATAGTGGAGCCTGATTGTACCACAGACGGGCGTAAGATCAGGACATGTGCTATATGCGGCAGGACGGAGACGGAAATTATTCCTGCAAAGGGCCACCAATATAAAGAGGACGAGTGGGGGATGGATGATACCGTGCATTGGCATGAGTGCGAAGTCTGCCATGTCAAGTTTGATGATGCTGTTCACAGCTGGGGTGATATTGCCGTAGAGAAAGAGGCGGACTGTACCACGGCAGGAAGCGGGGTCAAAACGTGCACTGTATGTGGGAAGACGGAGATGGAAACCATTCCCGCAAAAGGGCATCAATATAAAGAGGACGAGTGGGGGATGGATGATACCGTACATTGGCATGAGTGCGAAGTCTGCCATGTAAAGCTTGATTCCGCTGTCCATACATGGAGTGAATACACGATAGAGCAGGAAGCCGGCTGTACCACGGAAGGGCGAAAGACGAGAACCTGCGCAGTATGCGGCATTATCGAGGAGGAAATCCTTCCCGCAAAGGGACACAGCCCCAAAGAGGAATGGAGCGTAAATCTGCTCGAACACTGGCATGAGTGCAGAATCTGTGAGGCGAAGCTTGATGCTTCCTTCCATCGGTTTGGGGCGTGGATCACGGATGAAGAGGCGACGGAAGACAAAGACGGATCCAAACACCGCGCCTGCACTGACTGTGGCTATAAGGAATTTGATTCCATTGTACGCGGAAAGATAACCAAACGGGAAGACTGCGGTGAGGGTGCACCCCAGACTGTGATTGCCACAGCATTGCCTGCATTGGCGTTGGCGACACTGGCGGAGGAGGATGTACACGCAGTAGGAAACGGGACGGATATCGAGATTGTCCTTAATGTGGAGAATGCTGACACTACGGTCAGCGCCGCAGATAAGGAAGCTGTCGCTTCCGCGATAAAATCCTACAAGGTTGCGCAGTATTTTGATATGACTCTCTATAAGGAAATGAAAGAAGGCAGATCTCAGATCGCCGAGACAGGCGATGAGATAAGGCTGACGATAGAGATTCCCGGAAAATTCAGGAATATCAACAGAAAGTATGCGGTTGTAAGGGTGCATGACGGGGCGGCAGTTATGCTGCTGGATCTGGATTCGGAGGATGATACGGTCACCATAGAGACAGACCGTTTTTCCACCTATGCATTTGTGTATGTGGATCCAAAGAAAGAAAGCGAGAGTGGCAGCGGGCCTGAACGCATAGAGGAGGGACCCGATCCGGGGCAGGCGGAAACCTCTGTCGAGATCCATTACCTGGCTCCGAAAAAATCGGTTATTGAAAGTACGGAGGAGGCGGTTTCAGAAAGTCAGAAAGACTCTGAACCGAAGACTGGACAGACGACTCACTTTGAACTGTACGCGACGATCGCATTTATTCAAGGGGCGTCTTATCTGTTCTTCCTGTTTGGAGACAGCCATGGGATGACGGAGGAGACAAAAGCGGAACTGGTTTCGCGCATGATCAGATGGGCCAAGAAGGGCGGAAAAATCCGCCGTCTGCTTGCGATTGCAGCAATTTTTGTGCTTCTGGTATATTATCACAGCATTGGCAAACAAGTAAGGGTGCGATGGCAGCAGGTCTGCGGCGGATAAAGAGATGGATGAGTTAAGCAAGAAAAACCAATGAATTTATCAGGAAATCAGGCGGACAGAGAATGACCGGAAAGAAAAAGGACGAGATATGTTTGCGCGTGACCGGGTGGGCCAAGCGGGGCGGAAAGCCCCGCCGTCTGCTTGCGATTGCAGCACTTTTTCTGGTGCTTGCATATTATCACGGCATCGGCAGACATCTTGCGAAAAAAGAAAGAAAAACTACCGGATATATAAGAAGGCACCGGCTCATAAGGGCGGTGCTTCTTATCTCTATGATCTTGAGTCTGAGTCTGCTCGTACGGGAGTATTATCTCTCGGTCAGACACGCGAAAGAACAGGAACGTTTAAAAGAGCTTCTTTGGGTACAGGAAAATCTGGCGGCCCAAGTCGGTGAGACGCTGGAAGATATCATGCCGCCGGACGATGTTAAGGAAGAACCGGAGATAAAGGTTTCAGACCCTGAACTGCCAAAAGAACCTGTTATGCTGGCGCGCTTTGAAAAGCTTTATGAAGAAAATAAGGATTTGACGGCGTGGATATCTATAGAGGGCATGGTAATCGATTATCCGGTTATGCAGTGTGAGGATGATGAATATTATCTGCATCATGATTTTTATGGAAAGGAGGATAAGTATGGATGTCTGTATGTAAGGGATCGAGCTGATGTCGAAAACGGCGTAAACTTTATTATATATGGGCATAACATGCGGGACGGCTCCATGTTTGGTGATCTGGATCTATACCGGGATGAAAATTTTTGTCGAGAACATTCTATGATTTCCTTTGACACGCTTTATGAGGAGCGTGTCTATGAGATTATATCGGTGTTCCGCTCTCAAATTTATGATTCGGATGACGAGGTTTTTAAGTATTATCAGTTCTATGAGGCGGATACGGAGGAAGATTTTGATTTATTTTATGAAAATATAAAAGAATTATCCCTGTATGATACCGGGGTGACGGCAGAGTTTGGAGATACATTTTTGACGCTTTCCACTTGCGCCTATCATGTGGAGGACGGCCGGTTTGTGGTTGTGGCAAAGAGATGCAGGTAATAGTTTCCGGAAAGCGTGTATGTTTGGGAACCGGCAGCTTTCAAGTATTCATCATAGGGCGTGAACGAAGGAAACCGGACATTGACATTTTTCGTAGGAAATTGTATAATTTAGAAGGTATGGTCGGGTGATGTGCCTGACTACATAAAATTGGCAGGAAAACAGGAAAAAGGAAGGGAGAAGATCCGCCGGGTACGGACGGATCGATCGGAGGATATGAGCGAAAATGCAACCAGACAGCAGATATTGATTGTGGACGACGAGGAAATAAACAGAACCATACTGAGTCTGATGTTTGATGACGATTTTGATATTGTGGAAGCTCCCAACGGAGTGGAAGCGATTGAAGCGATTGAAAAGAATAACGATATCGCGTTGATTCTGCTCGACGTTATTATGCCGGTCATGGATGGCTTTGGTGTGCTCGATTATATGAAGGAAAAAGAGCTCCTTGCAAAGATTCCGGTCATCCTGATTACCAGCATGACGCCTCAGGAGAGTGAGGAGAAGGCTTATGAGTACGGTATTGCGGATGTGATGCACAAGCCCTTTGATTCTGCGATTATTAAAAGACGGGCCAGTAATATTATTGAGCTGTATCAGAACAAGCAGAATCTTGAGCGGCGCCTGAAGGAGCGGGAAGAGACAATCCGTGAACAGGAGAAGGCAATCCGTGCCAGCAATGAATTTATGATTGATGCTCTTGGCTCTGTCGTGGAGTTCAGAAGTGTGGAGACTGGTGATCATGTCAAGAGAATCAAATACCTGACCAGAATCCTGCTCAAATATCTTGCAAAATATTTCCCGAAATATGATATGACACCGGAGAAGATCGATCAGATCGCGAGAGCTTCTGCGCTCCATGATATTGGTAAGATCGGTATACCGGATTCGATTTTGCTGAAGCCGGGAAAGCTGACGCCGGAGGAATTTGAGATTATGAAGACTCATACGACTATCGGCTGTGAAATTTTGGAATCCTTTAAGTCTCCCTATACGGACGACTTTTATCATTATTGTTATGAGATATGCCGCTATCATCATGAGAGGAATGATGGCGGAGGGTATCCGGATCATTTGGCTGGGGATGAGATCCCGATAAGCGCACAGATCGTATCCATCGCGGATGTGTATGAAGCGTTGGTAAGCGAGCGAGTATACAAAAGTGCATATAGCAATGCTGAGGCATATGAAATGATCCTGAATGGAGAATGCGGACAGTTTTCGGAGGATGTAATCGAGTGCTTTAAGCTCGCAAAAGAAGATTTCTTCAACCTTGTTGAAGTAATCAATATGTTTAATTTTACGTAAGATAGATCAAACGACGGAGACTGTAAAACACAAATATCATGTTTTGCAGTCTCTTTGCGTTACCATAATTTATCAATTTATGAAGGGAAGGGCAGGATACTATGGCTATGGATGCAAATTTCAGAAGGAAGTTGGAGGAGAGCGGAGCGGATGTGGAGGCTACGCTTAAGAGGTTCATGGGAAAGGATGAGCTGTATCTCAAGTTTTTAGCAAAGTTCCCCGCGGATCAGAATTATGCGAATCTGGGGACGAACATGGAGGCAGGAGCTTTCGAGGAGGCATATAAATGTGCCCACGCCTTAAAAGGAGTGGTGGGAAATCTTGGCCTTACGCCGATTTTTGAAAGAGTTTCCATTCTAGTGGAGGAACTTCGGAATAAGGCGGACGCGGATGTGGATGCTGCCCGGGCGAATGAGGAGTGGCAGGAAGTCAAAAAGGCGTATGAGCAGTTTATCGATATTATTAATGAAAATATTCCATAGGAGGCTGGTATGGAATTTGAATGGTTAAGCTCCCGGATTGCAGATGAAACAATGGAGCTTGTTTTGGTATTTAACGAACACGGAAACATTCTTTATGGCAATCAGACGGCGGCAGTAAAGCTTGAGTATGACAGGGATAAGTTGACAAAATGCAGAATGGCCCAGATTTTTAGGCAGGATTTCCCTAATACGCCGGATGGTTTTATAACCTTTGTCAAAACAAGTATGAAGGGCGTCAAGGAGATGACGATGTACCGCAGCAACAATTCCTGTTTTTCGGTCAATGCCCGTATTTTTCCGGAGGATGGGGCTGATACATACCTGCTGCTTGCGGAAGATATCTCCGCCCAGAAAAATATGAATATGAGGATTCGAGAACTGAAGGAGAAGGAGAGCGAGAGTAATCGGGCGAGAAATGAGTTTACGGCCAATGTTACACATGAACTTCGCACTCCGGTCAATGGTATTAAAGGGCATGTGATGGAACTTGCAGAGGAAACCACGGATCCCGATCAAAAAAAAACGCTGGATATTGTCTTAAACTGTTGTGACAATATGTTGACGATTATCAATGATATACTTGATTTTGCAAAGCTGGAATCCGGCAAATTTGTGATAGACGAAAAACCCTTTGATTTTTATGAGATGATGGACCGGGTGATCGCTACACACGGCGCGGCGGTCAATAAAAAAGAGCTTCACATGAGTGTGGACATCGATGAAAAAATACCGCGTAAGCTGATTGGCGACGAACTGCGTCTGACGCAGATTTTAAATAATCTTCTTTCAAATGCCATTAAATTTACCATGGTGGGGTATGTCAATGTAGCAGTGGGAATGACCAGGAGGGTCAATGACGAAGTGGAACTATTCTTTATGGTGCGGGACAGCGGCATTGGTATTTCCCAGAAGGAGCAGGATCGGCTTTTCCAGAGTTTCAGTCAGGTGGATGCCTCGATTACCAGGCGGTTTGGCGGGACCGGACTGGGACTTGCCATTACAAAACAGCTGGTGGAGCTGATGCATGGTGATATTCATGTGGAGAGTGAGAAGGGAAAAGGAAGTGCCTTTTCTTTTTCCGTAAAGCTTAAGAGTGAGCAGGTTCTTGATGATAAACAGAGCCAGGTTTATGTGAATTGGTCTGAGTATATGAAAGAGGGGGAAGATCAAAGCGTAGACCGCCTCATGCAATTCGGAGAGGCAGAAAACAAGGCGGAGTTAAAGAAGCGTATGGATAAGCTGGTGCTTTCCATAGAAATGGGAGCCTGGGATAAGGCGGAGCTTCTGGCTTCTACATTAAAGGCGTTGATCGAATCGGGAGATGATGAGCTGAAGCGCAGGGAGCTTCGGATGGAGATGGCGATTCGAAAAGCCAACTATGAAAAAAGCATGGATATGTATAGCAAATTAAAAGATGCCATTACGCAGCGGATTGGTGACTTGTGGAATTCAGAATAAAGGGAGGGAAGCGATGGAGACAGAAAACGGCAAAAAAAATGCACCTGTCATTCTGATTGTTGATGACATCAGCGTGAATGTAACCATTCTGGAAAATATTCTCACACATGAGGGATATGAGACAATGTCTGCCTTGGGCGTGCAGGAGGCTCTTGGACTGATGAAACAGACGCTTCCTGATCTGATTTTGTCAGATTTGTCTATGCCGAAGATTGATGGACTGGAGTTTTGCAGGATGTTAAAGAGCGATCAGGCGACCAGAGAGATTCCCTTCATCTTTATTACAGTGTTAAATACCAGCAAGGAGAAGGAGGAAGCATTTCTGGCTGGGGCGGTGGATTTTATACCGAAGCCTTTTGACAATGTGGAGGTCCTGATGCGGGTGAACAACCATCTGGGAAGCTATCGAATGCGGCAGGAGATGGCGGATTACAACCGCATGATGCACCGGTTGGTGGAGGATCAGAAGAACCGCATTGAGAGAGAGCATGCCAATGTGCTGCAGGCTCTTTCGAGGATTGCCCGCAGGAAGGATACCGAAAAGGCAGGACACCGGGATAATGTGGAGTATAACAGCAGACTGCTCGCCCAGGGTCTGCAGTTTTCTCCTGCTTATGAAAATGAGATCACCGACGAATTTGTTGAGGTCATCGGCCTTGCGGCTGGACTCCATGATATTGGCCGGCTCTTTATGACAAAAGAGGAGGTTGAACAGGATGGCGGGTCAAACCGGGAAAATTTGGAGTATATCAAAAAATGCGCCGATGAGGGAGACAGTATTATCAGGGAATTTGGAATGGATCAGGAGAGCGGCGGAGCCTTGGATATGACTGAACACATTGCCAGATATCATCATGCCCACTGGGACGGGTCCGGCTATCCTACAGCGGAGGGGAGGCAGATCCCTCTAGAGGCACGAATTGTGGCCGTTGCCAACGATTTTGATGAGATGACTTCGCCGAGGTATGGGGAAGCGGCCAGGACGGTGGAGGAAGGATTAACCATTCTGAACGAGAGAAGCGGAATTTATTATGATCCCGATGTCGTGAGGGTTTTCACCAGGCTTTCCGGACGAATGAGAACAAATTGACTTTTAGTAAATTGTATGATTTAATTAAAGGTGGTAATTTGGGGAGGCTAAAGGAATGATTACCGACGGTGAATTTCAGCGCATAGTTAGCTATGTAAAGCAGCATTATGGCATTGATTTGAGCCAGAAAAGAGTTTTAGTGGGCGGCCGGTTAGAGAACTATCTGGTGCGGAATGGTTATGCGAATTACAATGAGTACATGGCAAAAGTGGAGAAGAATCCGAAGGGCAGTGAAGCCACGGATCTGATCAATATACTGACGACCAACCATACATATTTTATGCGTGAAAGTGAGCATTTTGAGTTTTTAAAAAATGTTGCGCTTCCCTGGGCAAAGAGTAAGACCATGGGAACTAAGGATCTGAGGGTCTGGTGTGGAGCTTCTTCCACAGGGGAGGAGCCTTATACGCTTGCTATGATTATCAATGATTTTTTTGGCATCAATCATTCGGGCTGGGATACCAGACTTTTGGCAACGGATATATCCATGAAGGTATTACAGCATGCCTCCAAAGGCATATATTTAAAAGAAGATATTGAACCGCTGCCTGTGAACTGGAAACGGCATTATTTTAAGCAGATTAGCCAGGATGAATTCTGCGTGAAGGATGAACTGAAAAAGGAAGTGATTTTTAAGCAGTTTAATCTCATGGATCCGATTACCTTTAAGAAACGGTTTCACATTGTGTTTTTGCGCAATGTGATGATTTATTTCCAGGATGATACCAAGTATGATCTGATTCAGAGGATTTATGATCATATGGAGCCAGGTGGATATCTCTTTATAGGGCTGACGGAGAGATTGGAACGCCGTACAGTAAAATTTAATTATGTTCAACCATCAATATATAGAAAGTAGGAGAGCAGAGCATGAGACCAATTAGAGTTTTGGTTGTGGATGATTCGCTGATGTTTCGCAAACTGCTTGTGCAGGGTTTAAATGCAGATCCAAATATCGAGGTGGTGGCGGATGTGGGGGATGTCTACGCAGCGAGAGATGCGATCCTCAAGTATAAACCCGATGTTATGACTTTGGATGTGGAAATGCCGAGAATGAACGGCATTGAGTTTTTGAAGCGGCTGATGCCCCAGTATCCGCTGCCGGTAGTGATGATCAGCGCATTAAATAACAAAGTGTTTGACGCGCTTGAGGCAGGCGCCGTGGATTTTGTAAACAAACCGGCCAACCTGACCCGGGATCAGTTAAACGATTTTCTGTCCCAGGAGCTTGCTGCGAAGGTGAAGATTGCTTCTACTGCAAAAGTAGGCAGATTAAAGCGTGTGGACAATACAGCTGTCATGAGCCATATTACGCCGGTTGGCGGTAAGGACCGCATCGTTGCGATCGGAGCTTCAACGGGGGGGACGGAGGCCATTTTTGAGGTGGTCAAGCGATTCAAGAGAGATATTCCCGGTGTAGTCATTGTACAGCATATGCCGCCCGGATTTACCCAGATGTATGCGGAGCGTCTCAACAACCAGTGTGAAGTGGCAGTCAAAGAGGCGCAGACAGGCGACAGGGTTATGCAGGGGCAGGTGTTAATTGCTCCGGGAGACAGGCAGATGCGCCTTGTCAAGGTGGGCGATGCTTACCAGGTGGAATGCCGGGGAACAGAAAGGGTGAGCGGGCATTGCCCCTCCGTGGACGTATTGTTCAGTTCGGTAGCGAAAGCGGCTGGCAATAAGGCGGTGGGTGTGATTCTCACAGGAATGGGGGCTGACGGCGCAAAGGGGCTTTTGGAGATGCGAAATGCCGGTGCGCTGACAGTTGGTCAGGATGAGGCTACCTGCGTGGTTTATGGGATGCCTAAGGTGGCTTTTGATATTGGCGCAGTACAGCAGCAGGCGCCAGTTACGGCGATTGCAGGAAAGGTTTACAGCCTGTTGAGCAAATAGATAGGTGTCTGTGAGGGGGACTGAGCAGATGCGATATTACATTGAAGAAAGGAGCTGAACGCATATGAAGATTTTGTTGGCAGAGGATGACTTCGCCAGCCGTAAGTTTATGGACAAACAGCTCTCACGTTATGGGGAATGCGACGTGATGGTGGATGGCGAAGAGGCTGTGGATGCCTTTATGATGGCGCTTGAAGACGGCGAACCTTATGATCTGGCATGTCTGGATGTGATGATGCCCGTTATGGATGGGTATCAGGTGCTGAAGGCGATCCGTGATATCGAAGCACAGAAGGGTATTCCCAAGAGTAAGCGCGTTAAGGTAATTATGACTACTGCGCTGAATGACGAGCGCAATGTCAAGATGGCGTTTGAACTTGGATGTGAAGCCTATGCCGGGAAACCGATAGATGTGGAGAAGTTTGAAAAGGTATTAAATAAGCTGGGGCTTATTTAGAAAATCCTTAAGATTAGGAGGAAGTATGGCAGAAGAATTCAACACAGAAAGTATGCTTGACATGTTTTTGTACGAGAGCGGCCAGCTCCTTGAAAAACTGGAAGGCATAATATTGGAAAAACAGGATGCTGATTGCTTCGATGATGCCGATATCAATGAAATTTTCCGCGTCATGCACACCATCAAAGGTTCCTCAGGCGTTTTGATGTATGATAACATCACGAAAGTGACTCATAAGCTGGAAGATGTGTTTTACTACTTGAGAGAATCACATCCGGACGATGTACCGCATATGGAGTTGGTGGAGCACGTGCTTGCCGTGTCGGATTTCGTGACGGGTGAACTTGATAAGCTGAAGAATGGAGAGCAGCCGGACGGTGATGAGAAACAGCTTGTGGAGGATCTGGATGAGTTCCTCGGCCGTCTAAAAGGCGAAATCACGAAACAGGGCATACAGATGCCGCAGGCAAATAAGCATGTGGAACCAACACAGTTCTATATTACGCCGGTGGCGGGAGATGACAGCCATTTTTATCGGATATCGATTCATTATCGAAGTGATACGCAGATGAGTAATCTGAGAGCTTACTCGGCTACCTACGCGCTGAAGGAGGTGGCGGAGGATCTGCTTTACACACCAGACGATATTCTCTCCAATGAGGCCAGCGCCGATGTGATTGTGGCGGAAGGCTTTCATATGCTGTTACAGACAAAGAGTTCCAAGGAGGAAGTTATTGCGCTGATAGACAGTTCTGAGGCGGAGGAGATCAATTTTGATGAATTGACCAAGGAGGAGTACGGAAACGCCCTTGGAGAGTTCGGAAGAGAACAGGTGATTCTTGAGCCTGCGCCTGCCGAAAAGGCGAAGGCAGATGCAAAGCCGGAAAAGAAGGAGGCTCCCAAGCCGGGCGACTATGTGGTCAAGACAAAGGAAGCCGGCAAAGGAAAGACGCTCGCCAAGAACCAGCCAAAGCAGCAGAGCATCATCAGCGTGAATGTGGAGAAGATGGACGCGCTGATGGATTTGATCGGCGAGCTGGTGATTGCAGAGGCAGTGGTACTGCAGAATCCGGATTTGAAAGTGCCGGGATTGGAATTGTCCAATTTCCAGAAAGCATCCGGACAGCTTTCCAAGATTACCACAGAGCTGCAGGAAGTTATCATGTCGATGCGTATGATGCCTCTTACAAATGTATTCCAGAAGATGCGCAGAATTGTATTCGATGTGTCGAGGAAACTTGGAAAAGACATTGAGTTAGAGGTGGTCGGCGAGAACACCGAAGTGGATAAAAATATTATAGAACATATTACCGACCCGCTGATGCACCTTGTGAGAAATTCCGTGGATCACGGAATTGAAGAAAACTCGGAGGACAGAACCTCGATTGGAAAGCCGGCGAAAGGGAAGATTACGCTGGAGGCAAAGAACGAAGGCGGCAAGGTTTATATCAGCGTCAAGGACGATGGTAAGGGCCTGAATAAAGAAAAGTTATATCAGAAAGCACTGGAGAAGGGTGTGATTGAGAATAAGCCGATGAGTGAGTTTACGGATAAGGAAATATTCCGTTTTATCACTCTGCCCGGTTTTTCCACTAAGGAAGAAGTTACCGAGTACTCCGGCAGAGGCGTGGGTATGGATGTGGTTGTGAAAAATATCCAGTCTATCAGCGGACGACTTGATATCAACAGTGTGGAGTTTGAAGGCTCGGAGATGACGCTGGTGATACCGCTTACACTGGCGATCATCAATGGAATTGTAGTGCAGGTAGGAAATTCCCCGTTTGTGATTGAGACGGCTTCTATCAAAGAGTTTGTGAGAGTGGGGGAAGATTCTCTCATCCACGAACCCAGCGGCGAGGAATACATTGTTTTGCGTGGAGAGTGTTATCCCTTTATCCGCCTGAATGAAAAGTATGATCTGCCCGATTCGGTTCATAAAATTGAAGAGGGAATCGTTGTTGTGCTGGAGCATGAGGGCAGCCAGGTATGCGTCCTGATTGATAAGCTGTTACAGGAGCAGGAGATTGTGGTCAAACCGATCCCGCCTTATGTGAAGAAGGTCAAGGGACTTTCGGGATGTACCCAGCTTGGCGACGGAAGTATTGCACTGATCCTGGATATTGCCGGACTGCTGATGCATGACGGAGAAAGGAGATAGTACATGGCGGAAGAGTTATTGAAAAATGAAGAGACAGAGCAGGATGAACTGTTGGAGGACGATAGTCAGAAGGGGAAGTTCATGACCTTCCAAACTGGAAAAGAGTTCTTTGGTATCAGTATCAGCTATGTGAATGAAATCATTGCGATGCAGCCGATTGCGGCAATTCCGGAAGTGGAAGATTACGTAAAGGGACTCATCAATCTCCGTGGCAAAATTATTCCTGTCATCGATGTCCGCGTCAGGTTTAAGATGGAACCTTGTGAATACACTGACAGGACGTGTATTATTGTCATTGATGTGAAATCAACAACGATAGGATTGATTGTGGAGAAGATAGCAGAGGTGGATACCATTATGGATGACAGTATCATGCCTCCTCCATCGCTGGGACGCAAAGAACATGAACATAACAAATATGTTTATGGACTGGCAAGAACAGGAGACGGAGTGAAACTTCTGATTGATCCTGAAAAGTTGATTAAGCAGGACGATATAGAGGCAGTCGTGGAGGATGCCCGCAAGGAAGAACAATCATAAAAAGGAGATATTACCATGAAGAAGAGAAGATTTTCAATTAATGACATGTCAGTCAAGAAGAAAATTACTTTATTTAGTGTTCTTATGCTGGTTTTGATGGTTATTATTTCGGGAGTGGGACTGTGGTCTTCCAATATGGTAAATAAGGCACGGTCAAGCTTGAACAACGGCGCGATGGCTCAGTATGATATTACGCAGGCGTTTGCTAATTTCTGTAACATAAAGGTTCGGGTGCGCAACATTTTGTTTGCTTACTATGATGATCCTGACGCGCTGGAACAGGAAGAGCAGATGATTGAGAAATATAAGGCGGATGCCGCAAACTATTTACAGCTTTTTAAGGACAGGATGGGAGATTCTGATCCTGAGATTTTGGCGGAATACCAGAACGTAGTGGACAAAATTAATTCTTGGTATGATTCCACGCAGAAAGATATTGACATGGCGAAAGCCGGTCAGGTGGAAGCAGCGGTATCGGAGCTGATGACAAACAGTAAGGTAATTGCGGATGATGTGGAAGACAGTTTACTTGAACTGATCGGCGCGATGGAGACTGATTTTAGGACAAGAGAACAGTTGATACAGACACAGGTGACAGGCCTGACTATTGTTGAAGTAGTGGTTGTAGTCGTGGCGATTTTAATTGCCATTATGTACTGCCTGTTCCTGATTAGGGCGATTACTGAGCCTATGGCGAAACTGTCCGATGCAGCGAAACGGATGGCTGCCGGGGAGGTCGATGTAGACTGCGAGAAGATTTACAATGATGATTTGGGAGAACTGCTCGACGAGTTTGCGCAGATGGCGAATGCGGTCAAGGAACAGACTAAGATTACAGAGGCGATTTCCCACGGCGACCTGACCATGGAAGCGACTCCCAGAAGCGATAAGGATGTACTTGGCAAGGCGATCGTCAGACTGCTTTCTGAGAACAACATGACGTTGAGTAATGTGAAGGAGGCGAGCGCACAGATCACTGTCGGCTCCGAGCAGGTGGCGAATGCGAGTCAGGCTTTGGCACAGGGATCTACTGAACAGGCAAGTGCAATTGAACAGGTAACGGCCTCCATGGACGAAGTGACTCAGCGTACCAAGGAGAATGCGACACAGGCAGGCGAAGCCAATGTCCTGGTACAAAACATCAAGGAGATGGCGACGTCCGGCAATGATCAGATGAAGTCCATGATTCAGGCTATGGATGATATCAATGCATCTTCGGAGACGATTTCCAAGATTATCAAGACAATTGATGATAT
This sequence comes from Lachnospiraceae bacterium UBA7060, assembly GCA_002493835.1. Classification (GTDB taxonomy): domain Bacteria; phylum Bacillota; class Clostridia; order Lachnospirales; family Lachnospiraceae; genus UBA3282. The sequence continues at coordinate 16,439 of DLAA01000107.1, forward strand.
TGCATTCCAGACCAATATTCTTGCACTGAATGCGGCGGTTGAGGCGGCAAGAGCAGGCGTACATGGCAAGGGCTTTGCAGTTGTGGCTGAGGAAGTAAGAAATCTGGCTGCGAAGAGTGCTGCGGCGGCAAGCGAGACAGCGGAGATGATTGACGATACGATTCACAAGGTTGGCAATGGTGCGAAGATTGCGCAGGATACCGCGAAGTCTCTCGACGAGATTGTAGGCTCCATTGACGAAATCGTAGGATTGATTGGCAATATTACCTCTTCTTCCAACGATCAGGCCACGGCAATTTCCCAGATCGACCAGGCGATTTCTCAGGTATCTACCGTGGTGCAGACCAATGCGGCTACCAGCCAGGAGTGTGCGGCGGCCAGCGAGGAGCTTTCCAACCAGGCTGTCACACTCAGAAACCTTATGGCGAGATATCAGCTGGCTGCTGGAAGCGGCGGCACAAGCAGTTATATGGACAATACGCCGTCCTATAACAGTGAGCCGACGATCTCTTTGGATGGAGATTACGACAATAAATATTAAAGTCAGACAAATTCGTACAGGATTTGTATGGATTAGAGAGGA
>DLAA01000057.1 GCA_002493835.1 Lachnospiraceae bacterium UBA7060
CAGTACCTCCACATCCGCAAGTTCCAGACAATACTTGATCTCATCTGCTGAATAACGAAAATTCAAAGGCACGGCTACGCCGCCAGCCTTCAAAATACCAAAATAAATTGGCAGCCATTCCAGACAATTCATCATCAAAATGCCGACTTTTGTCTCCCGCTCCATCCCACGGCTTAAAAGCAAATTCGCAAAACGGTTGGCTCGTCTGTCAAAATCCGCCCAGCTTAATTCTCTGCGGTAAGGAGCCCCGTTTCCCGCACTCTCAATCAAACTCGCCTCACGCCAGGTCACCGCACTGTCCCGTTCCTGGGAGGGATTCAGCTCCACAAGAGCTGTTTCCGAACCGTACAGGCGGGCGTTTCGCTCCAAAAAATCAGTGATTACCATTCCTTGGTTCCTCCTTCTCGTATCTTCCTCATATAAATAACAGTCGCTATTAGTATAAGTTATCCTACAACATAAGCATTTATTGTGGCATGGGCTACATAAGTACCCATCTCGTCCTTGATATCCACGACATACAGCCCTGTGGTACGTCCAGCTCTTAAGCAATCCGCCTCCGCAATAAGGCGCTTTCCCTTCGCCGGTGCAAGAAAAGTAATGGAAGCATTCTGACTGACCGTAACCCTCTCCGCGTGGCCATTCGCTGCAACCGCGCAGGCAAAATCAGCCAACGTAAAAATGGCGCCCCCCATGGGAACGTTGTTTGCATTCATATGATGCGCCTCCAGCGTCAAAGAACAGACTGCCTTCCCCGGTTTGGCAGAGTCAATCACAATTCCAACAGCGTCTGTCGCAAAACAATCTTTTGCAAAACGCTTGCGTATCTCCTCTAAAGATGGCATTATAAACTCCCCTCCTAAATTTTCATAATAGAGACGGCCATTGGCTAAGCATGCACATCTGCTGTCCCATCTCCTATATCAATAAAACTGCTTCCACCACTTTAGCACTTTTACTCGTTAAAGTCAACTGTCAAAAAAAACGCATAAGCAGACTTGTATTACTCTGCTTATGCGCACAAGTCACCGATTTACCATCAATTTCATCATCGCCTGATTCAGTCCGTCCACCGTCAGTTTGTACATCGGGAAAAGCGATTTGACCGCAGTCTCAGCCTCCCGCCAGGGCGCATGTCCCGGCGCCATCTTAGGATTGAGCCATACGATCTTTTTATAATGCCGCTTCATGAGGAGCAGCCAGTCCATCCCGGAAAGACCGCCATTTGGTCCTCTGTAGTTGCCGGTGGTGGAATACAGTTCCTCAGGCGCCATGGCTGCATCTCCCACAATAATCACCTTGTAATCACTGTCCAGATTTCGGAACATCCACTCCGTCTCAATCCACTCACCGTTCTCACACTCCGGCGTCTTGTAGAGGTGCGAGTAAATACAATTATGGAAAAAATAAGTCTTTACGTCCTTGTAATGATTGGACTTATGCACCGACTGAAACAGCTCACTGAGCAGTGTGGTATAGGGAATCATAGTGCCGCCTGAATCCATCAGAAGCAAAAGCTTCACTGCATTTTTCCTGGGCTTTTCCATCACGATCTGCAGACATCCGCCATTATTACAAGTGGCGTCCACCGTACCATTGATATCAAGCTCCGTCTCCGGGATATCCAGCTTAGAAGAAAACTGCCTAAGCTTCCTTAATGCCATCTGAAACTGCCTGTTATCTAACACCTTGTCATTTCTAAAATCCCGATACTTTCTGGCACCCACCACCTGGAAGGCAGACTGGTAGCCGGTGGTGCCTCCCACCCGGATGCCTCCCATATTACCTCCCATATTGCCAAAAGAGGTTTTCCCCATAGTTCCAATCCAGTAGCTGCCGCCGTTGTGTTCCTCATTCTGATCCCGAAGCCTGTCCTTAAACTTGTTTTCAATATCGTCCTTATCCAGAGTGATCACTTCCTGATTCATCTCGTGGCGCATCTCTTCAAAGACATCCTGCATCTCTGGTTTATCCAGCCAGCGAAGCAAATTTTTGCCCACCTCATTTTCAGACATAACACCTTTAAACACCTCATCAAAAGCCATATCGAACTTGTCAAACTCCGTCTCCGACTTGACTAAAATCATGCGCGCCAGATAATAAAACTCTGTCAAACTGCTGTGACACAGCCCCTGCTGCAGGGCATTCTGCAAAGTCAGCCATTCACTTAAGGATATCTCAAGTCCTTTCGCCTTTAAGGTATAGAAAAATTTACTGAACATATGATCCCTCTTCTTTTATACATTCGATGTCAAAAAACAGTTTTATTTTTTACTGTTTCCAGATCCTCATCCTTTTTGACCACTACCCCGATAAAGGGAAGTTCCTGCCTTAGCCTGTCCGTGGGAATTCCGCCGATCTGCAGTGCATTGATCCAGTCAATCAGCTCTGAAGTGCTGGGCTTTTTGCGGATATCCTTCATAGAGCGTATCCAATAGAACACCTCCATAGCGTCTTTCAAGAGCTTGTCCTCCACATCAGGATAGTGAGTCCTCACAATCTCCTCCATAAGCGCCTGATCTGGAAAATCTATATAATGAAAAATGCATCTGCGCAGGAACGCATCCGGCAGTTCTTTCTCCGCATTAGAAGTAATGATTACAATTGGCCTGTGCTTCGCCTTCACAGTACGCTTCGTCTCATGAATATAGAACTCCATCTGGTCAAGCTCCCAGAGCAGATCATTGGGAAATTCCAGATCTGCCTTGTCAATCTCGTCGATCAGAAGAATCACCTGCTCCTTAGACTCAAACGCTTCCCCCAGCTTGCCAAGCTTGATATAATGGGCGATATCGTCCACGCCTTCTTCTCCAAACTGCCCATCATAAAGCCTCTGGATCGTGTCATACATATAAAGCCCGTCCTGCGCCTTCGTGGTGGACTTGATGTTCCAGATAATCAGCTTTTTCCCAAGAGAATTTGCTACTGCCTGCGCCAGCATTGTCTTTCCGGTACCAGGTTCCCCCTTAATCAAAAGAGGCTTCTGTAAAGCGATTGCCACATTCACACTAGCCAAAAGCTGCTCCGATGCCACATAATCTGCTGTACTCTCAAATTTTGTATTTGCCATACCCGTTTCCTTTCTCAAAAACCAACCATCCCTTCCCGGCGTAATACCTTGTCGACTCCCGGAGATTTCGGTTATTGCACGCATTATAAATTTATGTTACGATATTTCAGATATAAAAGCAAGCGATTCTTACGGCAATATCCCGCTGAAGAATGAAATCGCCGCCATACAGAAAGGATGAACAATATGACTACTGAGAACAAAAAGACAAGTCTCTCTTTTGAAGTGTTTCCCCCAAAGAAGGATGAGGAATTTGAAAATATATTTCCCTTCCTGAAAGAGTTGGCAAAATTAAATCCGGACTTTATAAGCTGTACTTACGGCGCAGGCGGCTCCCGAGCCGGAAAGACCATTGAAATCGCTTCCTTTATCCAAAAAGAGCTGGGAATCAACGCCATCGCCCATATCACCTGTGTGGGCTTTACCAAAACGGACCTTGAAAAAAACTGTGAGGCTCTGAAAGCTGCAGGCGTAGGCCACGTACTTGCCCTCAGAGGAGACAGGCCCCAGCATATGACGGATGAACAATTTAACAGCCGGGAATTTTTTTATGCCACAGACCTGGTACGGCATCTGAAAGAACATACCACTCTGCAGATCTCCGGTGCCTGTTATCCGGAAAAGCATTTCGAGGCACCCAGCCTTGAAACCGACCTAAAACATTTAAAAGAAAAAGTAGACGCCGGCGTCACCTCATTGGTAACTCAAATGTTTTTCGATAACGACTGTTTTTACCGTTTCATGGAGAAAGTCCGGGATATCGGTATTACCGTTCCCGTTCATGCGGGAATTATGCCTATCACAACCGCCAAACAGATTGGTACTACTGTCTCCCTCTCCGGCTCCTCCGTACCTAAGGAACTGGCGGACTTAATTGCGAACTACGGCGAAAATAGAGAAGATATGCGTAAGGCCGGCATCGATTATGCGGTGCAGCAGATCCGCGGCCTAAAAGAGCATGGTGTAGACGGTATCCATATCTATTCTATGAACAGACTGAAAACGACAACTGAAATTTGTGAATTGATTTAAAGACCAAAGAAAAGAAACCCAGGAGGAATCGGGAAAGTGGAAAGAGAGAAATTCGGCTCACGGATGGGCTTTATTCTGTTATCGGCGGGATGTGCCATCGGCATCGGCAATGTATGGCGTTTCCCATATATTGCCGGTATGTACGGCGGCGGCATGTTTGTACTGTTCTATTTATTCTTTTTGATCGCCATGGGAGTTCCTGTGATGACCATGGAATTTGCAGTGGGACGGGCCAGCCGAAAAAGCATCATCAAGAGCTTTAAAGAATTGGAAAAACCTGGACAGAAATGGCACCTGCACGGCTATTTGGGCATGGCAGGCAATTATCTTTTAATGATGTTTTACACCACAGTAGCAGGCTGGATGCTGTATTACTTCTACCAGATGCTGACCGGAAAGTTTACCGGAAAAGACCAAGAACAAGTGGCCGGCATGTTTCAGGAAATGCTGGAAAGCCCGCTGGTACTGACAGTGGTTATGGTTCTTATCGTAGCCTCCGGCATCCTGATCTGTTCTTTCGGCCTGCAGAGAGGGGTTGAGAGGATTACCAAGATTATGATGACGCTGCTTCTCCTCATTATTATGGTACTGGCAGTGCGCAGTATGACATTGCCAGGCGGCACGGAGGGACTGAAATTCTATCTTCTCCCCGATGTGCAGAGAATGCGGGACGTCGGCATCCCGGAAACAATAACAGCCGCTATGAATCAAGCATTCTTTACGCTGAGTCTGGGAATAGGCGCCATGGCCATATTTGGAAGCTATATCGACAAAAACCGCACTTTGCTGGGAGAATCCATCAATATTGCGATTCTGGATACCTTTGTGGCATTTGTATCCGGCCTGATCATTTTCCCAACCTGCTTTTCTTTTAACATCAGCCCGGATATGGGGCCCAGCTTGATTTTTATCACCCTGCCTAATATTTTTAATCACATGGCAGGTGGACGAATATGGGGAACACTGTTCTTTGTATTTATGACATTTGCAGCATTCTCCACGATACTGGCCGTGTTTGAGAATATCATCTCCTGCGGCATGGACTTGTTTCACTGGAGCAGACAGAAATCCTGCCTGATCAACTTGATTGCACTCACTCTGCTCTCCCTGCCCTGCGTATTCGGCTACAATATCTGGTCAGCGGTCCAGCCGCTTGGAGAAGGAAGCACAATTCTAGACTTGGAAGATTTTATGGTCAGCAATGTAATCCTTCCCATCGGCTCACTTATCTATCTTCTATTCTGTGTGTCCAGATGGGGCTGGGGATTTGAAAAATATCTGAAAGAAGCCAATACCGGCGAGGGCGTAAAAATACCGAAAGGACTCCGCATTTATATGACGTACATCCTTCCGGTACTGTTGCTCTTCTTAATCATACAGGGATGGATCGGCTGATCCACCCCTGTATACATAGGGAACCGTGACAGTGTCAATCTTAAGACCCCATCTGAAAATTTCGAATATTCTGATCCAGCACATCCGCCGTCTCTTTCAGATTCAATGCCGATTGCTCCACCTGTCTGAAATGTTCCGACACATCTGCGATGACTTCTCCCGTTTCTTTCGTATTTGTCACATTGCTCTCCGCAATATCAGACAACCCGGCAATCATGCCCATTATATTCTTTCTCGCATTCTCCAGTTCCTGTGTCCTGCTTTCAATACTCCTTATATTCTGAATGGAAATATGTATCTCCTCTATCACCCCGCGAACTGATTTCTCCGTACTCACAATATACTCATTCTGCCTGCCGATCACTTTCTGCATGTGCTGCATGGCATCTACCACATGCTCCGCATTGACGAGCAGTGTATTTACAATCTTATCAATACTGCTGCTAGTGTCGTTTGACTGCTCTGCCAGCTTCTGGATGGCATCCGCCACAACAGCGAACCCTCTTCCCGCCTCGCCTGCCCTGGCCGCCTCGATATTTGCATTCAGTGAAAGAAGCGTCGTCTGCCCGGCAATATCGGAAATCAGCCCGGCCGCCTCGCGAATCGTTTTTGCAGACTCATTTGTCTGACTCGTCAGATCCGCAATCATATCAACTACGCCTTTCACCTCTTCACTGATATCCTTCAATCCCTCAATAGTATCACCTGTTCCGTCACTGGATGCCAGCATAGTGTCTGCGCTCTTGTTTAACGCGTCAACCTGGCTTCCTGTCTCTATGATCAGCTCTCCCATACGAGCAATTGTATCCGACGCGTTTCTCGTGTCCTCCGCCTGAGAAACTGCCCCCGATGTAATCGTATCCACCGACTTCATCACATCACTCATATTGGCAAAAGTCTGTTTGGAAGTCTGTTCCAGCATATGAGAAGCAGAAAGCAGCCGCTCGGTGCTTTCGCTGATCCCGCCGATGATACTGCGCAGGTCGGACTGCAGCTTATCGATTGTCCGTGTCAACTCTCCCACCTCATCCTTACGTCTCAAATGTTTTCGATTCAGATGCACATTCAGATTCCCTGTAGCCAGCTCCTCCACACAGGCAACTTCCTCGTTCAACGCCTTTGAGATGGAGTTTGACACCAAACCTGTAACTAACATGCCCGCCAGAGCAATCAGCACAACGATCACAACCATATAGAATACAATGCGCATTACACTGTTCACCGTCTCATCCCGTTTTACCCCCGCAAAGACCATGCCGACCGGCGCTTCTACATCCCCATCCTGAAACACAGGGACATAATATCCGAAGTACATTTCACCGTCAACAGACACCTGTCTGCTGAAATACTCCTGCCCTTTCTCAAGCACTTCCTCCACAATCTTCGCTCCCGCAGGGCTGCCAAGAATTCGCTCTCCGTCCGCGTTCACAAGAGAGGTCATAATTCTCTTGTCACCGTAGAAAAAGGTAACCTCCATGCCAGACTTTTCCTTAATAGTATCCAAAAGTTTCTCCGAGCGGGAAATATTGTATCCGCCCTTCCAGACATCTCCATTGTCCGCCACCAAATAAAAACCGGAATTCTGATCATAAGCCGCCAGCGTAGCTGCTGCTGTACCCCGCAGGGAGCTTTCCACCTGACGGATAATAGAGCTGCGAAGCGATGTAACCGCCATAAATATAATGATCATACCGAGAATGCCGATGGGCAGAAAAGCGCACAAAAGCAGTTTCTTGCGTATCGTCAGTTTCATTGTCTCTCCTCCTTAGCTACTCCACGACAACAACATTTTCATAGTACCAGTTGATCGCACCGGTAATGGACGCGTCGTCCAGCGTCGTACCGGCACTTCCAATTGTCTCACCTGTATTGGTCTTCATTTCCCCGTCGAAAACATTGTTTGTGCCATTTAAGAGCGCCGTCGTCGCCTCCGAAACCTTTTCCTGCGTTCCCTCCGCACAAAAGGATGCCAAATCCGTGATCTGTACCAGGCCCTCGTTGATGCCTCCATAATAGTTTTCTCCGCTCCAGGTCCCATGAATGATAGAATCTACCGCAGCCGTATAGTATGCGCTCCAATTCCAGATCACACTGCACAGACAAGTCTGTGGAACCTCCTTGCTCATATCCGAATTGTAGCCAATTCCGTAAACACCATACTCCTGCGCCAGCGTCATAGGGTAAGGCGTATCACAGTGCTGCGTCATCACATCGCATCCCATCTCCAACAGCTTTCTCGCCGCCTCTTCCTCCTTCTTAGGATCATACCAGCTATCTGTGACTGACACATAAATTTTCGCCTCCGGATTGACAGACGCCACTCCGATAGCAAAGGCGTCAATCCCTCCCGTAACTTCCGCATTGGAGCTATCCTGCGCCGCTACATAGCCAATCCGGTTACTCGTCGTGTTCATCCCCGCCACGATCCCGCTCAGGTACCTCGCCTGATAAATCCGCCCAAAGTAGTTATTGAAATTTTTGCCATTTGACATATACCCCGTGCCGTGAGAAAAATAAATGTCGGGATACTGCTCCGCCATCTTAGCTGTAATCTCCATGTATCCCCAGCTTGTAGTAAAAATCACGTTACATCCATCCGAAATACACTCCTCTATGGCCGCCCTCGTTCCCTCCGCGTCACCATCATCCACAACTCTGCGCACAATCTGTTCCTCCGTTAAATCCAGATTGCTCTGCATAGCCCGTATGCCAAGGTCATGCGTATAGGAATAGCCGCTGCCCTCCGCCGGATCGGATATGTACAGAACACCCACTTTAATGTCCTCCCTGGCAATCCCTGCCCCGCCGGCATTTGGGTCCTCATCCGCCTCCATGCCCTCTCTCACTGCACCTACCGTACTTTGACCGGCGCTCTTTGTCGTCTCATAACCCTCGTTTGTCACATAGTCATCTGGCTGCAGAGCACTATCCCCGCATCCCGCCAGAATGCAGACGAACAATATGCCCATTATCAGGTTACCTGCTGTTCTGCTCCTCATAAAGCCGCTCCTCTCCACGCTCTGTCTCAACAAAAGTTTTCTCTGTCATCTGAAAAACTTAATAAATCGGGTAGAAAAGAATTATCTTCCCCTACTCGTCGCGCCGGGCATACATCAGCTTGCTGACATGTTTCACTAAGATGCCCGCCTGCATAAACAAAAAGAACCGCTTCTGTCAAGAAAGCAGTTCTTCAGTTCCATAGCACTCACTCCTCCTCCCAAGGAATCAATGGGTTTTCAATCTTTTTATCCCGAAGCATCAGGTTCTTCACCGCCTCATCCACCGGCATTCCCTCAAACAATACCGCATTCACCTGCTCAATAATGGGAAGCTGCACCTGATATTTCTCCGCAAGCCCCATAGCAGCCTTGGCAGAATATACCCCTTCCACCACCATCTTCACCTCGTCCATAGCCTGCTCCATGGTATAGCCCTTGCCAATCAGAATACCAGCACGGCGATTTCTGGAATGCATGGAAGCACAGGTTACGATTAAATCCCCAATGCCAGTCAGACCGCTGAAAGTCTCAATTCTGCCGCCCATGGCAAGTCCGAGTCTCGCAATCTCCGCAATACCTCTGGTAATCAATGCCGCCTTAGTATTATCTCCATAACCTAAGCCATCCGCAATACCAGCTGCCAGTGCCACCACATTTTTAAGTGCAGCGCCAAGCTCCACGCCAAGTACATCGGGTGTGATATAGACACGAAACACCTGATTCATAAAAATATTCTGGAGATATTCCGCAGTTTCCTTTTTCTTGGCAGCAACCACAATGGTAGTGGGGATACCTCTTCCCACCTCCTCCGCATGAGAAGGGCCTGAAAGTACTGCCACTTCAGCCTGGGGAATCTCCTCCTCAATAATCTGTGACAAGGTCATAAGAGTCCTCTCCTCTATCCCCTTGGCCACATCCACGATAATCTGTCCCTCCCGGACATAAGGCGCCATCGAGTGGGAAGTATCTCTGGTATAAGGAGAGGGCACCGCCAGCACCAACACATCTTTATTCTGAACAGTCTCCTCCAAATTCGTGGTAAATACCATGTCCTCCGGCAGTTTTACTCCTGGCAGCTTCTCTTTATGCTCATGTTCCCTTTTTAACATTTCAATCTCTGATTCCATGATCGACCAGACTGTAATTTTATGTCCATTGTTATGAAGAAGCACCGCCAGCGCTGTCCCCCAGCTTCCAGCACCAATAATACTAATATCAGCCATATGATCCCCTCCCTGTTTTCCGCTTACGCCTTGCTCTGTGTAGATTTCTCCACATCTTTATTCTTATGCGTCAAATAAGTTTTCCGCTCTGTGCCGCTAAGAAGTCTCTTAATATTTTCTCTGTGCTTCCAATAGGCCATAACCGTCAAAAATACAGCAATGGCATACATTTCAATCAAGATTGGCTGCTCCATATTAAAAATCCCCATCTGCCCCAGAACAATCAGTTCAATCAGAAAACCCGCGTACACCAAAAGCGATCCCAGTGACACATAATGCGTGATAAAAAAGGCTCCGAAAAAAAGAACAATCCCCATAGGAATCAGATATGGATGAAAGGACAGAATCAATCCTGCCGTGGCAGCAATTCCCTTTCCTCCTTTAAATTTCAAATAAAAAGGAAAGTTATGGCCGATAATGGCTCCCGCCGCCGTGTACATTTTCAAAAGATATATCTCATCCGGGTAGCTGTCCCCAAAAATAACAGTCGTAATCACAACTGCCAGAATACACTTCATGATATCCCCAAAAAGAACCAGAAGCCCTGCCTTAGTCCCAAATACCCTGAGCGTATTGGTCGTTCCCGCATTACCGCTCCCATAGTTTCTGATATCAATGCCATGCAGCCTCCCATAAATATATGCTGTCTGAAAAAGTCCGAACACATATCCAATCATCAAACAAAAGACCCGTTCCACTTTTAATTACTATCCTTTCTCTCTCTCACAAAAAATTTAAGAGGCGTCCCTGCAAATCCGAAGGCGTCCCGGATTTGGTTTTCCAGATACCGCAAATAAGAGAAATGCATCAACTCTTTATCGTTCACAAATATCACAAAAGTGGGCGGTTTCACCGCTACTTGCGTGGTATAATAGATGCGCAGCCGTTTTCCTTTATCTGCTGGAGGCTGCTGCAGCGCCACAGCCTCCATTATGATTTCGTTGAGCACCCCCGTGGCCACACGCATGGAATGGTTTTCATTCACCGCGTCAATCACTTCATAGAGCTTCATCAGGCGCTGCCCGCTGGCTGCCGAGATAAACATGATCTCCGCATAGGGCATAAAAGATAACACCTCTTTGATTCTCTGTGTATACTCCTTCACCGTCTGATTATTCTTCTCAACCATATCCCACTTATTCACCGCAATAATGACTGCCTTTCCTCTGTCATGGGCAATCCCCGCGATCTTGGCGTCCTGCTCCGTAACGCCCTCCACAGCATCTATAACAAGCACAGCAATATCCGCCCGCTCCACTGCAGTCACCGTGCGAATAATCATATACCGTTCCAGCTCTTCCTTTATCTTATTTTTCCTGCGAAGTCCCGCCGTGTCAATAAAGACATAGTCTCTGCCGTCGTGAACGATCTCCGTATCCACGGCATCTCTGGTAGTACCCGCAATATCAGAAACAATTAAACGGTTTTCTCCAATCAAACGATTTATGATAGAAGATTTCCCTACATTAGGCTTGCCGATGATGGCCACCTTAGTCCTTTCATCATCCTCCTCATCATCAACACTTTGTGGGAAATGAGCCATCACCTCATCCAGAAGTTCTCCAAAGCCAAGACGATTCGCAGCAGAAATTGGATACGGCTCCCCAATTCCCAGATTATAAAATTCGTAAACATCCGCCATATGTTTATTGAAATCATCCACCTTATTGACAACCAAAAGCACCGGTTTTCTGGAACGTCTGAGCATATCGGCCACCTTGGAATCCGCATCCTGCAGCCCCTGCTTCACATCCACCAGAAAAAGAATCACATCCGCCGTGTCTATCGCGATCTGCGCCTGCTCACGCATCTGTAACAGGATAATGTCTTTGCTGTCTGGCTCGATACCCCCGGTATCTATCAGCGTAAAATTGCGGTCAAGCCATGAAACATCCGCATAGATTCGATCTCTAGTGATACCGGGCGTATCCTTTACGATCGCTATCTTCTCACCTGCCAGCGCGTTAAACAGAGTAGATTTTCCCACATTAGGTCTTCCCACCACCGCCACCACTGGTCTGGTATTTTTTTTGCTCATATTACGATCTCCATTCTACTACTCATAACAAGTCATATACCGCTTGATTTTACATCATCTTTGGCTTCTTGTAAAGCCTGCTTTTCATTACAATTTTGATACAATTTCCATATCCCAGGTCCCCACTTTCCCACTTCTATACGGAATACGCTTGACATGTCCCCTCCATAATGATATAAAAAATTTATAAACAACTAGCTGCACAAAATACCGCGCTTCAACAGACGCATTCATTTATGGAGACAAAATGCCTAATACAGAACAACTCGAACATTCTATGCCCGTGGCTGCCGTAAAACTTCTTGCTCCGAAAGCTGCTCTTCCTCTGGCGGAGAAAGTCAACAGCCATCTCATTGAGTACCGCCGGAATCTGAAAAATAACGTCAAAAACGATCCTGCCTTTCACGGCTATATGGAAGACAATTATCTGATGGAGGTAGAATGCCCGCGTTTTGGCAGCGGTGAAGGAAAAGCGATTCTGCATGATTCCGTGCGCGGCAAGGATATCTTCCTTCTCACGGACATCTGCAATCACAGCATAACCTATACGATGAACGGCTACACGAATCATATGTCCCCTGATGACCATTACCAAGATTTAAAGCGGATCATCTCCGCCATAAACGGTAAGGCTCACCGCATCAACGTGATCATGCCCTTTCTCTATGAAGGAAGGCAGCATAAACGAAATGGACGGGAATCCTTAGACTGTGCTTACGCCATCAAAGAGCTGATGGATATGGGCATATCCAATTTCATAACTTTTGATGCCCACGACCCGCGGGTACAAAACTCCGTCCCCATTAAAGGTTTCGACAATTTCACACCGCCTTATCAGTTTATTCGTGCATTATTGCGCATGGAAAAAAATTTGATTATCGATAAGGATCATACCATTGTCATAAGCCCCGACGAAGGTGCACTCGACAGAGCCGTATATTTTGCGAATGTTCTAGGTGTCGATACAGGCATGTTCTATAAACGCCGGGACTACTCCGTTATCGTAAATGGCAAAAACCCTATTGTCGCCCACGAATTTCTGGGCGACAATATCGACGGCAAAGATGTCATCGTTATTGACGACATGATTTCCTCCGGCGGCAGCATGATTGACACCGCAAGACAGCTGAAGAAAATGAATGCTAAGCGGGTCTTTATATGCTGTACCTTCGGGCTATTCACAGATGGTTTGTCCGCTTTTGATACTGCTTATGAAAACTGCTATTTTGATAGAATCGTAACCACGAACCTCTGCTACCAGCCCCCGGAGCTTCTGAAAAAACCCTACTACATAGAAGCCGATATGAGCAAGTTTATCGCATCTATCGTTGATTTTATGAATCATGATGCTTCCATGTCAAACATCTACACGCCCACAGACAAGATCCACCAGATCCTTGCCAAATACAACAACCGGGAAGTGAGTGGACTGGACATCTGACTTTGCTGATGCGCGAAAACTGCCGCCCTGCTATACGCAGGTGCGGCAGTTTTCTAAATCAATCCTGCTCAGCTGTCAGCGGAAAATTCAGAATCACTTTGAATAGATCACCATCCAGCTCAATTTCAAAGTTTCCCTTCTGGGCTATGGTCAGGTTCTTAGCTATAGATAGTCCCAAGCCGCTCCCCTCCGTTGTTCTGGACTCATCACCTCTGATAAAACGCTCCGTCAGCTCCTCAGGCCTGCAGTTAAGATAGTTCTCCGATATATTCTTGATAGTTACACAAATCGTCCCTTCGTCTTTTCCTTGCTCCATAGTCACATATACACGTGTCCCCGGCATAGCATACTTATAGACGTTATTGAACAAATTCTCCATCACACGCCAAATTCTGCGGCTGTCCGCCTCAATTACTACATTGCGGGTATTCACATTCATCACCGTGACAAGCCCTTTTTCATCAAACTTTTCAGAGAATTCACCCAGAGTCTGATTCATCAGCTCCGTCAGATTAATTCGCTCAAAGTGCAGACTGATATTCCCCGAGGTTATCTTACTGGCCTCAACCAGATCATCCGTAAGCTGCTTCAGACGCTGGGATTTCTCATCCAGCACCCGGATATACCCCTGCGCTTTCTCGCTTTCCACCTGTTCTCTCTTCAGCAGATCCACGTAGTTGATGATGGAAGTGAGCGGCGTCTTGATATCGTGGGACACATTGGTGATCAGATCGGCCTTCATCCGCTCATCCTTCATGCTGATTTCCACGGCCTCCTGAATGCCTTTCCCAATACTGTTGACAGAGTTAGCCAAAATTCTATTATCTCCGTGCAAATTCTGTGCATCGATCTGATGCTCCACCTGCCCTCCAGCTATGGTCTCTATGCTCTCTACAATCTCCTGCCTCTCTTTCGCGTCCTTGTAAAGCAGAATACCCACAAGAATGTCCACAATGCCTGCAAACAGGAGCGCAATTCCATCCCTCCAGGCCAGTGTTAATACCAGAAAATTGAACAGAAGGTATATCCCGTATGGTATCCAGGTTCTTAACACAATGCTGCCATTGTCATACACCTTCCAGGCAAACGCTTTCAGCCGGCCCACGATACGGCACAAATATGAATTTTTCCATAGTGTACGCGCTTTGATTCTTCTGACAAGACTGTAGAAGAAAAAGGTGAAAAGCATATCCGCCGCAAAGGCTCCAGCAAGCAATGTCACTTTCAACCATTCCTCGTGAACCTTATCCCGCAAATACTCCACGTCTGTAGGATCAACCCCTACAAGTGCCATCACTACCACGGCAATCCATACCACAAGAAGCCCTACTCCCAAAGCAATACACATAGCCGCTTCCGTTGGAATCCGATCAAATGCATTCAGCCGGATACGCTTTTCTCCGGACATGGCATACTCTCTCCCTGTCACCACCGTCTGGTAAATAAATAGCACCAAATACAAAATGCCCGCAATAATGCATGACGCCACCCACTGCCAGAGATTTGGCAGATAATCTGCAGCCCGAGTGAAGGTATCCTTTGCCGGGTAGGATGTATCCACGCCAATCCAAATTTTAACCGTCTCAGGATAAGCGTACTCATATCCCTGTATAATCTGCCGAACCGTATCCTCACCGATGGCAGTATTTGTCACATAGGACATATCCCCCGGGCAGTAGTAGAAAAATTTCTCCACTGGAAGCTTCGTTTCTTTTCCGTCTGACGCAAGATTTTCCATCATCTGTAAAACACGTTTCCTGTAGGAACTGCCTTCTTCCATGTTGCTGTAATACTGTTTCTCCTCTCCCACCGTTTTTTCGATCAAGTATCGAACATTTGAGTTAGCAATACTGTAATAGTCCTGATATTGCATGTACTCCTGATAATTGTAGGAAAGGCTCTCCGCCGCATGCTGCACGTTCTCACACAGCTCATAGTACTGGTCCCAGCTGGCGGCATAATCCTCCAGATTTTTCCCTTCCACTGTCTTATAACGATTGACCAGCACATCATAATCACGCAACTCTGTATCATCTTCAGTTCCCACATTTACAGAATACTCCACTGTATCTGCAGGTGACTCTGCCTCCACAGCATACTTCCCTGTGTCTGCATGCTGCGACAGCTCACCGATGGGCTGATAATCTTCCACAAAGCCGGAATCATCATCCCATTTTCTAATTTCCACGGTCATTTCCTCCGCCGCCGATACATCTCTGACAGAAGTGACAGTTTTCACATCGGATTTCGAATCCCCGGCACTTGTAGTGGTCTGATCGTCGCCTGTCGGATCCACTTTCGTCACTCGGGTCGTCTCTGCCAGAAATTCCGCCGCCTCTTTCTCTGTCATCTCCACACTGGAATACTCAAAGCCGAAACCGTTCCATTTGAGCAGATCTTCCAGCCTGTAACTGGCTGTCACATACTGCTCCGGAAGTCCTCCATTTCGATAATTGTAAGCGGTCACGTCCACCACCTTATCGCCATCAAAGACGCCCCCTGTCTCCAGCTGGCTGCTCACCACACCGAACCGTACGATATCCGCCGCAGCATAGCCAAAAATCTCATTGAAAAGATCAGATTCCTCATAAGGCTTTCCCGGATCGGAATAACCCGTATAGCTGACATAAGTTCCATCTGAATGCACCCCGGAAATGCGCACCGTACTGCACACAGTGACCACAAAAATAGAAAACACCATGGCCATCAGTGCGATGTGTTGCAGCAAAAGAAGCAGTACCCTGATTCCGTACCTGTTCTTTCTCGACTTTCTCTTCTTCTGTTTCTTTTCCTGCGTTTCCTCTTTTTTTTCTTCCTGCTTTTTCTCTGCTGTCGTTTCCTCTGCTGTCTCTAATACCTCCATATTTCCCTCAAATTCCGTATTTCCCATTCCCGATATCCTTTCTTTACAGGACGCCGTTATGCGTCCTTCTCGATTTTATATCCGACACCCCACACCACCTTGAGGTATCTCGGTTCCTTGGGATTAATCTCAATCTTCTCTCGAATATGCCTAATGTGCACTGCCACCGTATTGTCCGCGCCAATAGCCTCCTCGTTCCAAATACTCTCATAAATTTGATTGATGGAGAACACGCGGCCACAATTCTTCACGAGGAGCAAAAGAATATTATATTCAATGGGGGTCAGCTTCACATTATCCCCGTCCACAGTCACCTCCTTAGTGTCGTCGTTGATGCACAGCCCGCCAACCTGAAAGAGAGCATTATTTTCCGTATTAAGATTCCCGAGCGTGGTATACCTTCGGAGATTAGATTTCACTCTCGCCACCAGTTCCAATGGATTGAAGGGCTTTGTAATATAATCATCCGCTCCGATGTTAAGCCCTAGGATTTTGTCATTATCCTCCGATTTTGCTGACAGAAAGATGATGGGGATACTGGAATACTCTCTGATTTTCAGGGTAGCATGGATACCGTCCAATTTTGGCATCATAATGTCGATGAGAAGAAGATGAATCTGCTGTTCCTTCAAAACTTTAATTGCCTCCTGCCCATCGTAAGCTTTAAAAATTGTGTATCCCTCTTGCAGAAGATAAATCTCAATCGCATCCACAATCTCTTTGTCATCATCGCACACAAGTATATTGGCCATTGCAGTCACCTCTTTCGTAAACCGGTTTATGTTCTCATTTAATCATATAAAGATAAAGGAATAGCTGGGAATTTCATTAATTGTTTCTTAAGATTGAAGCATCCCACTATTCCTTTATATTACGCTTTCCCTTGATTTTACGGGCTTTTTCGGGCTTTTCTTCCTGGTATAATTTGGCATAAAATCGCACACTTTCCACCTCAAATGCAACAAAAAAGTCTTTCTGCGAATCTCAAACTGAACGTACACATAAAAAAACTTGGAACGTCTCCTTTTTCTAGACTTCCAAGTATTTTTAACAATGCTGGTGGTGGGACTTGAACCCACACGTGGTTGCCCACAACAGATTTTGAGTCTGCCTCGTCTGCCATTCCGACACACCAGCTTATTTATAACTCGACAACAACACTTTGTAACCAAGTTATATTCTACCATATCATTATGCTGTTGGCAAGTTTTTTTATCAAACTTCCACGATAAATGCACAAATGCCGCTCATAGTAACGGTTTGGGGCGATATATAAAGTTTTGCTTCGCAAAAACCGCCCCTCACACCTGAATCATATTCCTGACTTATATCCAGCAAAGGCGCTGCTATGAGTCACTCCTAATAATTACATTTCCAGCTTCCCGTACACCTCAAATCCATCCAACGTCGCAAAATAGTCCTTTGGCGTTTCTGCACGTCTGATCAGCTGCACTCTGCCATCCTCCCTTAGGAGGAGCTCTGCAGATTTCAGCTTCCCGTTATAATTGTATCCCATAGCATAACCATGCGCTCCCGTGTCATGGATTACCAGATAATCCCCCTTCTCAATCTCAGGAAGCATTCTGTCAATCGCAAATTTATCGTTATTTTCACACAGAGAACCCGTCACATCATACCTATGATCGCAGGGCGCATTTTCCTTGCCAAGCACCGTGATATGATGATACGCACCATACATGGCAGGACGCATTAGATTCACCGCACAGGCATCCACACCGATATACTCCTTATGCGTATGCTTCTCATGAATCGCCTGAGTCACCAGCGCCCCATAAGGACCTGTCATAAATCGCCCCATCTCCGTGTAAATCGCTGTCTCTCCCATTCCTGCCGGCACAAGCACCTCATCGAAAACTTTATGCACGCCCTCACCGATCACTTTGATATCATTGGCTTTCTGATCAGGTTGATAGGCAATTCCCACGCCGCCGGAAAGATTAATGAACTCCAGCTGCACACCTACCTTCTCCTTAATCTGCACCGCCAGCTCAAAAAGTTGTTTTGCCAGCTGAGGATAATACTCATTGGTAACCGTATTACTCGCAAGAAAGGCATGGATTCCAAAATGTTTTACCCCTTTCTCCTTTAGAATTCGATAACCATCAAAAAGCTGCTCGGGCGTAAAGCCATATTTGGAGTCTCCTGGGTTGTCCATAATTCCGTTGCTCATCTGAAACACACCGCCCGGATTATAGCGGCAGCTCATGGTCTCAGGCAGCTTTCCCAGTATATTTTCCACATATTCAATATGAGTGATGTCATCCAAATTAATGATACCGCCCACTTTCGCACAGTACGCATACTCTTCTGCCGGCGTATCATTGGAAGAGAACATAATTTCCTTCCCACGAATATCCAGTGCATTGCTCAACATAAGCTCTGTCAGAGAAGAGCAGTCACATCCTGCACCATACTCGTGCATAATTTGAATAAGAAAAGGATTGGGACAGGCTTTCACTGCAAAATATTCCTTGAAACCTTTATTCCAGGAAAAGGCTTCCTGTACCGCTTTCGCATTTTCGCGTATTCCTTTCTCATCGTAGATATGAAAGGGTGTCGGATAAGTTTTTACGATCTCCTCTATCTGCTCTTTTGTCACAAAAGGTAACTTACTCATGAATTGTTTTCTCCCTCCGTAAGATTCTCAATCTGCCAGTCAATGGGTTCCACACCATTTCTCTTCAAGAAATCATTACACTGGCTGAAATGCCTGCACCCAAAAAAACCTCGATAAGCTGACAGAGGGCTTGGATGCGGTGCTTTTAAAATCAGATGCTTTGGGTTTGTGAGCATGGGAATTTTGCTCTGGGCAGGCCTTCCCCAAAGTAGGTAGACAATTGGACGATCCTGCTCATTCACTGCTCGGATCACTGCATCTGTAAATTCTTCCCATCCCTTTCCCTGATGAGAATTAGCCTGATGCGCCCGCACAGTCAACACTGTGTTTAGCAATAGCACACCTTGATCCGCCCATTTCTGCAGATACCCATTGTCAGGAATATAGCAGCCCAGATCATCCTGCAATTCCTTGTAGATATTTTGCAATGACGGCGGAATCTCCTTCTGATCTGGCAGCACCGAAAAGCTCATGCCATGTGCCTGATGTTCATTGTGATAAGGATCCTGCCCCAGCAAAAGCACCTTTACTTTATGTAACGGCGTAAAATGAAAGGCATTAAATATGTCATCTGCTTTCGGATATACCACCCGTTTGCTGTACTCCTCCCTCACAAACATGTAGAGATTTCTATAATAAGGCTTATGAAATTCGCTGTCAAGAGCCTGTGCCCAATCGTTTGCTAACATCGCCATAGCGCATTCTTCCTTTCCTGAAAAAAGGCATAGATGAACAATCCCTTGTCCCCATGCCCCTTTGCACGTATATCCTTTTTAAATTCGTATCGAAACGCCTCTGTCACGCAGATACTTTTTCAGATTCCATATCTCCATTTCCTTAAAATGAAACAAAGACGCTGCTAGTGCTGCCTCCGCCTTCCCCTCTGTAAAAGCATCATAAAAATGCTCCATGGTTCCTGCACCACCCGAGGCGATAACCGGAATCGACACATTCTCAGCAACAGCCCTTGTCAATTCCAAGTCGTATCCAGCCTTGGTGCCATCTTGATCCATACTGGTCAGAAGAATTTCTCCCGCACCCAATTTTTCCGCCCTCATGGCCCACTCAACGGCATCCATTTCCATATCCACGCGGCCACCGTTTTTGTAAATAGTAAAGCCAGATCCATCGATTCTTCTCTTGGCATCAATGGCCACCACCACACACTGACTGCCAAATTTATCAGCTGCTTCGCTGATCAGATTTGGATTCATAATTGCCGCTGAATTGACGGACACTTTATCCGCACCCTCTCGCAAGATCGCCCTGAAATCATCCACTGTGCGTATACCGCCCCCCACAGTAAAAGGAATAAACACCTTCTCCGCTACCTTACGCACCATTTCCACTGCAGTGTTCCTGGCGTCAGAGGAGGCTGTGATATCCAAAAATACCAGTTCGTCAGCCCCTGACTTATCGTAGGCTGCCCCCACTTCCGCTGGGTCACCCGCATCCTTAAAATTAATAAAATTGACACCCTTGACCACCCTGCCGTTTTTCACATCCAAGCAGGGAATAATCCGCTTTGTATGCATCTATGCTGCTCCATCCTATATACTTAGAAAATTCTCCAAAATCTTAAGCCCCACCTCGGAGCTCTTCTCCGGATGGAACTGACAGGCAAAAAGGTTTTCCCGCTCCACTGAGGCATGAATCTGCACGCCATACTCTGTAACTGCCTTTATAATCTGTGGATCCTGCGCCTGCAGATAATAAGAATGAACAAAATACACAAAGGAACCTTCTTCAATTCCCCAAAATAATCTGCCTGGATTCGGAAACCTCAGAGAATTCCAGCCGATATGTGGAATTTTTATACCCTCTCTATCTGGAATACGCAGTATCTTTCCGGGCAATAGCCCCAATCCCGCAACGCCAGGCGCTTCATCACTGCTCTCAAACATCAATTGCAGCCCGAGACATATCCCTAAAAACGGAATCTTTTTCTCAACTGCCTCACCTATCACACTGACCAATCCATAGCCATGCAGCTTTTCCATGGCATCACCAAAAGCACCCACTCCCGGTAAGATTATATGGCTCGCTGAAAGAATCTCTTTACGCTCTCTCGTCACCACAGCCCTATGCCCAAGCAAGGATACTGCCTTTTCTACGCTCCTGATATTGCCCGCGTCATAATCAATTATTGCAACCATCACATTTCTGACCCTTCATCAGAGTTTTCGTCTGCCGTTGGTTCCTCCTCCGGCAGCCCGTCAATTCTATCAATAATTTCTTCTTCCTCAGGCAGCACATCCTGCCTTATTCCTGACATATCTGCCTCTGCCTCACTAGCATATGTTCCGTTGATAATATCCATAAGCCTCTGAGAGTACACCTCATCATCTTCAGAACCAATAATATCAAGCACATCAGCCTCAGAAACTCCAAAATCTGCAGAAAGTTTTCCAAGAATCTGTACATAAATATCCGTGACCTCATTTCCTACATTGTAAGCTTCCGCTTCGGGCAGCACCGTCTGATAACGCTCCACACCGCTGATCAAAGCATCCAGCGCCTCAAGTCGCATATCAAGGTTAACATAATTCTCATAAGAAGAAAGCTTTCTGCCCATCGTTAAAATCAGCTTACTCCTCTGAAAGAGGATCTCATCTTCTTCCTTTAAATCCTTTCCATACAAAAGATCGTACACTTCCCTGTATTCTCTTTGGTCGTAAGCAATACGGGCCTCCTGCTCCTGCATATAATTAGGCAGAATAGATGTCGCGAGAATGATGCATGCCGCAATCGTACCACAGAACAAAAATACAATTATCACTTTCTTTTTGGAAAGCCTCTTCTCCGGCGGAGCTAGCAAATCCACCTCGGGGGATGCCTTTTCTTTTTTCTTTTTCTTCTTTTTCTCTTTTTGAGGTTTCTTCTCCTTTGCTTCCTCCTTTTTCTCCTTTTTTGCTTTCTTCTTTTCCTTTTCCTTTTTCTTTTTCTTCTTGCCTTTCTTGTCCTCTTCATTTAACTCATCTAAGAGTTCCTGATTTTCTCCGCTGATATATCCTGTTGCACCGCCGCTGCCTGCACGAACCTCCGCTGTTAATGGGTCTTCGTCCTCCTCATCGCTCTCTAACAGAAAATCCATAATTCTCGCGACAAGTCCCGGCTTCTTTTCCTTATCTATCTTTTGACCTGCCTCCTGATCCGAAACTTCCCCAAGGAGATCTTCCAGTTCAGTACTCAATTCTTCTACCGGCTGCTTCTCATCGTCCTTCTTTTTCCCAAACAACTTCTTACGCTTCTTTTTCTCTTTCTTCTTTTTCTTTCCGTCGCCGCCCTCTCTGGCTGCTATCTCCTCAGGCGTGAGCTCGCGGATGCTTTCGGCTTCTCTAGCCGCCTCGTCACTTTCGAAAAGATCAAAGTCCGTATCCCCATCGCCAGCGCCTTCCAACATCGCCAATATATCATCATCTGTAGAAACGCCTTGCTCCGCCTCACCCAAAAGATCATGGATCTCCGACAAGTCTTCGTCATGATCCATACCTGCCAGCAGTGCGGAGAGATCATCATCACCATCTCCGTTTTCCCCCAATGGTGAATCATCCGCCGCATTAGATTCCTCTTCAAAAGACATATCTGAACCAAGAAGACGGTCAATCTCTTCCTCAGACATCATTCCGTCCCCATCCTCCGACATATTTTCTTCCGTCTCCTCCAATGACAAATCGTCCAAAGAAAGATCATCCAGATTAAAATCCGACATATCTTCCTGTACGCTCTCGTTCATTCCGATTTCTTCCGGCGGGCTGTCTTTTTGAGAATCCAAATCGTCTAATGAAAAATCATCCAAATTATCTAAAGATAGATCATCCAGATTATCCAAAGATAAATCATCCAGATTATCCAAAGACAAGTCATCTAAATTCAAGCCTGACAGCTCATCCTCTACATCTTCCTCCGCGTCTATCCCCTCTGTAGATAGATTCTCTAAAGGAAACGCCTCCTGTTCTTCTTCCAGTAATCCTTTTTCCCCCATATCTAACCCGTCAAGTGACAGTTCATCCAAATTCAAGTCAGGCAAATCATTTGACATATTATCGTCTATTCCAGACTCTTCCAATGCAAAATCATCCACAGGTGCAGATGACAATTCATCTTCTCCTGCATTTGTATCATCCAGTGAAAGAGATTCTATCTGTGATCCTTCGGAGACACTCGCATTATGCTCGTTCATGAAAGCGAGCATAGCTTCCATATCATCCACGTCATCATCCACGTCCGACTCCTGTGTCTGATCTTCTTCACTGTCAAGCGTCCCCATGGAAACAAGCATCTCCTCTATCTCATCTGGGGACATAGCCTTCCCGCCATCGGCCGCCGCTTTATTTTCTGCTGCATCTGCCTCTGTCTCATCAAGCGCAGGTTTCTCATCATCAGGCTTCCCGCCCCCCAATATGGAATCCAATAAACTGTCTAAGTAATCTTCACTCGAACTCATAATTTCTCCCCATTCAGAGAATCGCCTGCGATTCTCATGGAGTTAATCCCATCGGGATTTACTCCGTTTTCTTTTTATGTCACACTACCTCATATTTTATCACATATTACCCTATTTAACAAATCCCTTTCTAAAAATCCTTATCCGAAAATGACAAGCGTCCAAGAAAATCTACCGGATTTTCTGCAATTCCAACACTTCTATCCGCAATCTCCTCCCCCACATGATATAGCTGCGGATGTACCCGATATAAATAGGCTTTTCTGTTATAATACAACACCTTTTCAAAAGGAAATCGAATAATGCCAGGGTAGGCCATTCCTGCCCCCAGCTCCAACACACAAAGCCGCTTATTAACTGTACCTTGCAGCCATTTCGTATATGACTGCCATTGCCTCAGATAGCTTTCCTCTGCATACCGCTGCACCCCAAGCTGGTTAAAGCGAAGCTTTTCTCCACATCTTCTACAAACCGGTTCCTCCAGATCCGCAAGCGGAATCTCCTTTTTATAATAACGCAAAACTGACTGATAACTTTCCTCCGGCATTTCTGTCAACTCTCCTGTACAGTTTTTATCACACTGCATTTTCTTGAATCCACCGCATGGCGTCACTAATCTCTCTTCGCTCAGACCTGTATCATACAGATAATCATCAATACAGAGTGAAATTACAAAATAGTTTTTACCGGCCAACAGCTTCTCTAATCTCTGGTAGGCCCGATCCCATCGTTCTTCCCGTCCACGCCGGAGTATCATCTTCTGCAAAAAAGGAACTATCCAGATGTACCTCTCGTCATCTCCTATTTCACACTCAATTTCCTGGTATCTGGTATCTTTCAAAAGTGCATTCCAGTCATACTGAAACTCTTCTCCAATCCCTGCCAAGACCAGCTCCGCATCCTCTATCCTCTCTATCAATTCCTGTACTTTAACATCCATCCTTTATTTTCCTCATATTCACTCAAGTAAAAAATTCTTTTCCTACTCATTACCCAACCCGTGCACCATCTCCTGCATACTTTCTATATACAGCCCCAGTATAGTAAAAGGCCGGGACAATCCCGGCCTTTGCCATTTTATATCTGTCGCTGCTTACTTATCTCCCAAGACCAGTTCATCAACCACACGTACCAAATTCCCGATTTCCGGCTTGGAAAGCTGCGCATTCGCTCCGAGCGCCTCTCCCTTTCTCTTCATATCTTCATTAACCAAAGATGAGAATATGACAATCGGAATATCCTTCGTCTCATCATCCGTTTTCACCAGCTTTGTAAGTCTGTGTCCATCCATAAGCGGCATCTCAATATCTGTGATAATACACTGCACATGATCCTTAAGCGTCCCCTCTTTCTTGCACTCCTGGATGACATCGTAAGCCTGCTGTCCATTCTCTGTGTGAATCAAGTTCACATATCCTGCCTTATGTAAGGAATCTACGATCAGCTTATTCAGAAGCGGCGAATCCTCTGCGATCAGAATCGGTACATCAATTCTCTGTCTCTCACCAAGTTCTTCTATATCAGCAACCTTAAGACCTGTTTCCGGATTAATATCTGTCACAATCTTCTCAAAATCCAGAATAATAATTAACCTGTCATCAAACTTAATGATACCTGTCGAAACGCCATCTTCCGATGTGGATATTGTAGTACCTGGCTTAATAATTTCTCTCCAAGATACACGATGAATACCGACTACCGAATCCACATGGAATGCAATATCCAGTTTATTGAAATTCGTAACAATAAACAGACCACCCGGCTCAGATACACCCCTCTGCAAACAATTTTTCAAATCAATCGCCGTGATCATCGTATCACGCGGCATAAAAATTCCTTCTACACTCGGGTGTGCGTTCGGTACAGGCGTTACCGTTTGGTAATTAATAATTTCCTTAATCTTCGCCACATTAATACCATATGCATTCCCATCCAGTTTAAACTCAAGTACCTCCAGCTCATTTGTTCCATTTTCAAGCAGAATCTTCGTATCCATGCAATCCACCTCGCGTTATATATTTAGAAAACACCCTCTCATTTCTCAGACTGCTTATTCATCTCACCATAGAATTAGATCAATTTAAACGCAATCTCAGATTTATCTTATTATATCACAAAAATAACAAAAAAAAAACACTAAATACATTTTTTTGTAAATAGTGTTAATTTCTTCTTTCACATACCCTCAAAACCGAACCTGAATCTCCATATTTCTATCCGTTTATCATCCC
>DLAA01000048.1:0-1711 GCA_002493835.1 Lachnospiraceae bacterium UBA7060
GAGTATGAGAAAAAATCTAAAAACTGTGGCGGGCAGGGCGTTTTCCGTTGCAGCTTGCGATAAGAAAAGCCGTATGCGGCGGGAAAGGGTTGGGCAGTAAAATGGCAGAAGTGTACAATCACAGAGAAGTGGAGACAAAATGGCAGAAGATTTGGGATGATGAGAAGGCATTTCAGACTTCGGAGGATTACTCCAAACCGAAATACTACGCGCTGGTGGAGTTCCCTTACCCTTCGGGGCAGGGACTGCATGTGGGACATCCGCGTCCTTATACGGCGCTTGATATCGTGGCGAGAAAGAGAAGGATGCAGGGCTATAATGTGCTCTATCCCATGGGGTGGGATGCGTTCGGGCTCCCCACGGAGAACTATGCGATCAAGAACCATATCCATCCGAAGATTGTGACGCAGAACAATGTGGCACGCTTTAAGAGCCAGCTTCATTCCCTGGGATACTCCTTTGACTGGGAGAGGGAGGTCAATACCACAGATCCCAATTACTATAAGTGGACACAGTGGATTTTCCTGAAACTGTTTAAGGCAGGGCTTGCCTATAAATCCGAGATGCCGATCAACTGGTGTACCTCCTGTAAGGTTGGCCTTGCCAACGAGGAGGTCGTGAACGGTGTGTGCGAGCGCTGTGGTTCCGAGGTGGTGCGCAAGGTAAAGAGCCAGTGGATGTTGAAGATTACGGAGTACGCCGACAAGCTGATCGAGGGGCTGGACACGGTGGATTATGTGGAACGCGTCAAAGTTTCCCAGAAGAACTGGATCGGTAAGTCCATGGGCGCGGAGGTGGATTTCTCCATCAAGGATAAGGAAGATAAGCTGCGCATCTACACGACCCGCTGCGATACGCTGTTCGGCGCGACCTACATGGTGGTGTCGCCGGAACATCCGATCATTGACAAATACAAGGACGAGCTGAAAAACTGGGACGAGATCTGTGCTTACCGCGAGCAGGCGGCCAGAAAGTCCGACTTCGAGCGGGCGGAACTGGCGAAGGAGAAGACAGGCGTGCGTATCGACGGCATGACAGCTGTCAACCCGGTGAATGATACAGAAATACCTATTTATATTTCTGATTATGTATTGATGGGCTATGGTACAGGAGCGATTATGGCGGTGCCCGCCCATGACGAGAGAGACTGGGAGTTTGCAAAGAAGTTTTGTCTGCCGATCATCGAGGTCGTTGCCGGCGGCAAGGACGTACAGGAGGAAGTCTACACAGACGTGGCGGATGGCACGCTTGTGAATTCTGACTTCCTGAATGGGTTAAGCGTGGCAGAAGCCAAGGAGAAGATGATCGCTTTTCTGGAGGAGAAGGGCGTGGGCTGTGCGAAGACGAATTTCAAGCTGCGCGACTGGGTGTTTTCCAGACAGCGTTACTGGGGAGAACCGATTCCGATTGTGCACTGTGAGAAATGTGGTTTTGTGCCGCTTGACGAGAGTGAACTGCCTTTGGAGCTTCCTGAGGTGGAGAGCTATATGCCCACAGATACCGGCGAGTCGCCTCTGGCAGCCATGACTGACTGGGTCAATACCACTTGTCCCTGCTGTGGCGGTCCGGCGAAGAGGGAGACGGACACCATGCCTCAATGGGCGGGTTCGTCCTGGTATTTCCTGCGCTACACGGATCCGAAGAACGAGAACGCGCTGGCGAGTAAGGAAGCACTTGATTACTGGATGCCCGTGGACTGGTACAACGGCGG
>DLAA01000048.1:2068-23796 GCA_002493835.1 Lachnospiraceae bacterium UBA7060
TTCTGGCACAAGTTCCTCTATGATCAGAAGGCGGTGCCCTGTCCGGAACCTTATGCGAAGAGAACGTCCCACGGCATGATTCTCGGTTTGAATCCGCACTGTTTCTCCAATCTGCCTGCGGCACAGCAGGAGGCGCTTCTTAAGGAACATGGCAGCGAGAAGGCAGCCAGACAGGCGCTTAAGGATAAGTACGGCGAGATGGCGGATCACCCGGTTGTCAAGATGTCCAAATCCCTTGGCAACGTGGTGAATCCCGACGATATTGTGGCGGATTACGGCGCGGACACCCTGCGCACCTATGAGATGTTTATCGGCGCATTCGAGCTGAGTGCCGGCTGGAGCGAGGACGGCGTGAAGGGCTGCCGCAGGTTCTTAGAGAGAGTGTGGAAACTGCAGGATATTCTGACGGATGAGACGGCGTATTCCCAAGATATGGAAATCAAGATGCACCAGACCATCAAGAAGGTCAGCGGCGACTTTGAGAATCTGAAATACAACACGGCGATTGCGGCGATGATGACGCTGGTTAATGAGTTCTACAAGAAAAACGCGGTGACGAAGGGCGAGTTTAAGACGCTGCTTACGCTGCTTAACCCTGTGGCGCCTCATATCACAGAGGAACTGTGGCAGACGGTTGGCTTTGAAGGAAGGGTTTATCAGACGGCATGGCCGGAGTATGAGGAGGCTAAGACCGTGGAGTCCACGGTGGAGATCGTGGTGCAGATAGGCGGCAAGAACAGAGCGACCCTGAACATTGGTAAGGATGATCCGAAGGATGAGGTTATTGCAAAAGCGAAGGAGGCGATTGCCGACAAGCTGACGGGAACCATTGTGAAGGAGATCTATGTGCCCGGAAGGCTTGTGAATATCGTTCAGAAATAAAAAATCGAGCGCGGAGGGCGGTGCGCACAGCGCATCACCCTCTATTTGATTTACGCATCCGCATCATCTTATCAATCGCTGCAGCCTCCTCCGGAGAGGAATAGTTTCTGATGGTGGCGGCAATGGTTTCGATTTCTTCATTGGAAAAAGAAATATGTTCGCTTTGCCCTCGTTTGGCGACCGCCATCAGAAAGGGAAGCATCTGCTCCTTATTCATGGTACGGCTTTCAAATACAAGAGCTTGTAAGAAGTCAAGTTTTTTCTTGTCAATTCCGATAAGAGCCGGATCGTTCATCCAGTCATTATTCATGGTAACCTCCAATGGTAATCTATCAAAATGTCATGATAAATATCGCTAGGCAGCTTGCGGTGTAGTCTATGAATTGCCGCCCTGCTGCTGGAACATTTCATACATTTCCCGCTGCTCCGGGGTGAGCATATGCATCAGCATATCCATCATGGAGAAGCCGGGAGACGCCTGCTTTTCGGAGCCGTTGGCGTCTTCCCCGGTTTGGCCAGCCCCGGACAACGGATTTTCGAACAGGGAATCCATAGTCATGTCTGGGAAAATTTCCTGCATGGCGCTCATGGTCTGGGACATTTCCTGAACGGTCTCCATGGTCTGCAGGATATTCTGTATCTGCTCTAACTGCCTGATTTCTTCCGGAGTGGAATAGAGGCTCAATTCTTTACAGAGCCCTCGCAGATCGGGCTTTTCCGGTTGGGAGAGTCCGCATCCGCAGAGTGTGGAAGCGTGTCTTTTTGTAAGGTTTATAGTATATTGCAATTCCATATATTTGATGTAGACAGCCAGATGCTTCTGCATGGAAGGTTCTATGTAGGGGAGAAGAACCTTGAGCTTTTGGATCTGGTTGGTGGTATATAGGGCATCGAATGCCATAACATTTGACGCGTTTTCTTTTTTTTCTGCCATAAGCTATGCCTTTCTGATGCCTTCTTTCTCTACAGTATATGACACATTCGAGAAAAATAGGCTCCGGCTTTGGCAGGACCCTATGCTTGTGTCGCTATTTGACAAAAACATAGATCGCACTGCGGCGGTGTAGGAATATGCTGCAAAAACAGTCCGCCGCAGGCTGAGAATCCTGCCCACAGGATTCTATTTTAGATGTGTTTGAGAGATGTGGCGCAACAGCCCGGCCTGCTGGCCGGACTGTTGCGCGTAATGATAGTTAGTTGTGCTGCTTTTAATTGTTGCAGCAACAGGATAAGAGGATCAGAATCCAGATCCAAGAGCAGCAGTTGTTGTCGCCGCCAAAGAGGCTGCTGCCGCCGAAGAAGCTGCCGCCGCAGCCGCAGTTATCGCCGTTACCACAGCAGGATAACAGGATCAGAATCCAAATCCAGGAACCGCATCCGCAATTGTTAGTACGGGTGTCGTTGCATCCGCAGTGAGTTGCTGTAAGATCACTCATTTTTAGTGTCCTCCAAATGTTAGTTATGGTTTATCTTATGTGGGCGATGGGAATTGGTGCCTATAAAAAATTTACTTTTTCTACTCCATATGCAATCCGATATACGTCTGGGCCAGATACTGCGCCAATTTTCAACCATAGACTCAGGATTTTGCCAAAACAAATTGACAGTCGGGATATAGTACTTGAAACATATGTTCGCCTGTGGTAAGATATCAATATGTTTGGAAAGATAAGGGAAAATAAGAGAAAAGATGACAGACAGATTGGACGGGCAGACATATACCTCATCGCATTTTTTCTACTTCTGGCGTTAGGCAGCTTGGCTTGGCTTGCTGTGAGCCGAGAGGACAGTCAGACTTTGCGGATATCCTATGATGGGCAGAGGATTGTGGATGTGTCCCTGGCACAGGCTCTGGTGCAGAATACGGCGGGGGAGGATAAGGGGGAAGCGCATTATTGTCTGCTTCTCTATTCGGAGGAGGGTGCTTCCTGTCAGTGGTATAGGACAAGGCCTGATCTTCCTTCCCTGGTTCTCGAGGGAGACAGCTATAATCTTTTGGCAGTTTCCGGAGAGTGTGTCTGGATGGAGGCCGCCGACTGCCGGGATCAGATTTGCGTGAATCACAGGCCTATTACAAGCGGAGGGGAGAGCATTATCTGTCTGCCGCATAGGCTCGTGGTGGAAATTGTGGGCGGGGCAGACTCAGAGATTCCGGATAGGATGGCAAAGAAGGAGAGTACAAGTAAGATTGTTCCCAAGGAGGGGAGGTACGACCATGAGACGGACGGCTGAACTTGGATTGCTGCTGGCGATGGCGTTGATCTTGTCCTATGTGGAATCTTTGATTCCGATTTCTTTTGGGATACCTGGAATTAAGCTTGGGCTGCCGAATTTGATCGTACTGCTGTTATTATATGATGGGGCCGGGAATAGTTCTTCGCATGCAGAGGAGCCGTTTGGCAAGCGGTCTATGAAAATTTTTAAAAAGGGAGAACGGGATGCTCTCTTGGTAAACGGTATGAGAATTATCCTTTCCGGTTTCCTGTTCAGCAATCTCTACACCATTTTATATGCCCTTGCGGGGGCTGTGTTCAGTTTTTTTGCCATGTCTGCCGGAAGGAGGGCAAAGAAGTTTTCCATAGTGGGGGTAAGCGTGCTCGGCGGTGTGTTTCACAATGTGGGGCAGCTTTTGGTGGCGATGGCGGTGGTGGAGACTTTGGCGATCGCCTACTATGCCCCTTTTTTGATTGCAGCGGGTACGGTGACGGGAGCACTGCTGGGGGTTGTCGGGATGGTGCTTTTACCTTATCTGCAGAGACTGTCACAGTGATATGCGGCTGCAGACCAGCAACTTTTGATGAGAAAAGTGACGAAGCCTGTAACTGCGTGAAAGGAGTGTAAAATGTACGCATACATAAAAGGGACGCTTGAGGAAATTTCGGAAGATGCCGTGGTTGTGGAGACAGGAGGGATCGGCTACAATATCAAGGTTTCCACTGCCACGGCACAGCTTTTGCCCGGCGTGGGAAATAAGGTGAAAATATATACCTACACACTGGTGCGGGAGGATGTTTTTAACCTTTTCGGTTTTCTGACAAGAGATGACTTGGAGGTTTTCAAGAAGCTGATAACGGTCAGTGGGATCGGCCCCAAAGGCGGACTTGCGATTCTGTCAGTGATGAGCGCGGACGCTCTGCGGTTCGCCGTTATGGCGGGGGACGCGAAGGCCATTGCCAAAGCGCCGGGGATCGGTGCGAAGACGGCGGAGAGGGTCATTTTGGAGCTGCGGGATAAGATTTCCCTGGAGGATACACTGCAGGGGTTGGGAACACCGGCAGGGCAAAGAGAACAGGCAGCGTCTGGCGCAGGAGACAATCTGATGAGACGGGAAGCCATAGAGGCGCTTGTGACTCTCGGATATTCTGCTTCCGATGCAACGGCAGCGGTGAAAAAAGTGGAGATACCGGAAGATGCTACATCGGAGAGTATCTTAAAACTGGCACTGAAACATATGTTCTAACAGCTTGGCTGAATCAAATGAATGTGCGCTGAATGTTATGGGAGGACTTCAAGGTGATTTTTGGACGACACATCAATCATTACTATATTAAGCATGGGCTGCTTTTGCTGGTGGGGATCGCGGCGCTTATTTTTGTGGATTACTTTCAGCTGGTTCTTCCGGAGCTTTACCGTATCGTAGTAAACGGTATGAACGGCAGTTTGGTGGAAGTGGATGGGACACTTGTGCCTTTTACCATGGATGTTCTTTTGGATGAAGTGTGCCTGCAGGCGATCGTTATCATTCTTGTCATGGTGGTGGGACGGTTCTTGTGGCGTGTCAGCTTTTACGGGGCTGCTATCAAGGTTGAGACGGATTTGCGAAACCGGATGTTTGACCACTGTAAAAATCTTTCGCAGGATTATTTTCAGGTCAATAAGGTTGGCAATCTGATGAGCCTTTTCACCAACGATTTAGATACGATACAAGAGTGTTTTGGAGATGGAATATTGATGTTTTGTGATGCTCTGTTTCTGGGTGCGCTGGCTTTTTTTAAAATGTGGCATATGGATAAGATTCTGACAGGACTTTCCATGATCCCGATGGTGCTTTTGTTTATGATTGGGACAGTGCTGTTTCGGGCGATGAAGGCAAAGTGGGAGATTCGTCAGGAGGCGTTCTCCAAATTATCCGATTTTTCCCAGGAGAATTTTTCGGGCATCTCGGTTATCAAAGCCTTTGTGAAGGAATTTCTGGAACTGAGAGAATTTCGAAAGCTGAATGCGGAAAACGAGGAAGTCAACGTATCCTACACCCGAATTTCCACGCTGCTCAATATTCTCACTATACTGCTTGTGGAATCGGTGGTCTGCGTCATACTAGGATATGGAGGATTTTTGGTTTACTGCGGCAGGTTCGATGCCGGACGGCTTGTAGAGTATATCGTCTATTTTGATTCAATCATATGGCCTGTGATGGCAGTTTCTATGCTGATTGAGAAAACATCCCGGGGGAAGGCCTCGCTGAACCGGATAAGTGAACTTTTGGAAGCGGAGATTACAGTGAAAGACCGGGAAAACGTGGCAGATCTTAAGAATATACGTGGTGAGATAAAATTTTCACATCTTTCCTTTCGCTATCCGGATGGGGAGTCTGATGCTCTGCACGATGTTTCCTTTACGATTCATGCCGGGGAAAGCGTTGGCGTGGTGGGAAGAACAGGCTCTGGAAAAACCATTCTGGTGGATTTGATTCTGCGCACTTACAATGTACCAGATGGCACATTGTTTATCGACGATCATGATGTAAATACAGTCTCCATCCATTCTTTGAGGGAGGGCTGTTCCTATGTGCCGCAGGATAATTTTTTGTTTTCCGATACCATTGAGAACAATATTTCCTTTGCGGTGGATGAATCGGATGATGCTCTTGTGGAGCGGGCAGCAAGGTTGTCCGATGTGCATGATGACATCATAGATTTTACAGCAGGATATCGAACTGTTCTTGGAGAACGGGGTGTGACAGTTTCCGGCGGACAGAAACAGAGAATTTCCATTGCGAGAGCCGTATTGAAAGATGCAGCTATCCTGATTTTGGATGATTCCGTGTCGGCAGTGGATATGAAGACGGAAAGAACAATCCTGAAAAATCTTCTGGATGAGCGAAAAGGCAGGACAACCATTTTGATTGCCCACAGAATCTCTACGGTAGAGCGCATGGATAAGATTATCTACATCGATGAGGGACGAATCCAGGCAGTGGGCAGTCATGAACATCTGTACGAAAATTGTGAGGATTATCGGAAAATGGTTGATCTGCAGCGTATGGAGGAGGAGACGGGAGGTGAGACAGATGTATGAGTGGTATCCGCTTATTGCAGTGGGGGTGATCGTTCTCGTATTTGCCATCATTCTTCTCATGGCGTATATCTTTGTGAAAGATAAGAAACAGGCCATGGGTTTCGAACGGCAGATGAGTGATAGAGAAATCATGCGGCGTCTGGTGCGATATGCCAGGCCTTATCTGCGGGAGTTTCTTTTGGTAGGCGGTGTGATGTTGTTTTCTATTGCATACGATATGATTTCTCCTCTCATTATCGGTTGGATTGAGGAACTTGCTGCGGGTAATTTTGAGATGAAGCAGATTTACAGGGCGGTTGCAGTCTATGTAGGCATTCTTTTGGTGTCCATGCTCTGCAGCTATGTACAGGCGGTTGTGCTGCAGCGGACAGGGCAGCGGATTATCTCCGTCATGCGTGAAGATCTTTTCCGCAATATAGAACAGCTTTCCCATGAGCAGTTAAATGCGATTCCTGTTGGAAAGCTTGTGACCCGCGTAACCAATGACACCAACGCGATCTCCATGATGTTTACCAATCTTCTAGTAAATTTGATTAAAAATGTTTTCGTCATTATCGGCGTTTTTACGGCAATGCTTTTGCTAAATTATGAGCTTACGCTTATGATTTTGTGCTTTGTACCTTTTATCGTTTTATTTACTGTTATTTTCCGCAGGTTTTCCAGACGGGCATACAGGAAGGTGAAGGACTGCACTACGGATATCAACACCTATCTCTCCGAGAATCTTTCTGGCATTAAAATCACCCAAATCTTCAACCGTGAGGAGGCAAAGATGCAGGATTTCCTGGAGAGGAGCAATGCTCTTGGCAGAGCAAAGCAGGAGCAGATATTGGTCTTTGGTATTTTTAGGCCTCTTGTATATATGCTTTATGTCAGTTCAGTGCTCTGTCTTCTGTATTTGGGCGGTAAGGGTTATCTGAAAGATCAGGTTTTTATGGGACAGGTGATTACCAGCGGCACATTGGTATCCTTCTATCTGTATATCATGAAGTTTTTCAATCCAATCCAGAATTTGGCGGAGCAATTTAACTGGCTGCAGTCAGCGCTTGCCTCTGCGGAGAAAGTCTTTACAGTGATGGACTTGGAGCCAGCTATACAGGATACACCGGATGCCGTCTGCCTTGAGGAAGTGAGAGGGGAGATCGAATTTAGGGATGTCTGGTTTTCTTATGTGGAAGAAGAATGGGTACTGAAGGGGGTTTCCTTTCACGTACTGCCGAAGGAGACGGTTGCGTTTGTAGGCTCGACAGGTTCCGGTAAGACCACAATCCTGTCACTATTGTGCAGAAATTACGAGTTTCAGAAAGGAGAAATCCTTATAGATGGGATTGATATTCGAAGGATTAAAATAGCCTCTCTGCGCAGACATTTTGGGCAGATGCTGCAGGATGTTTTTCTCTTTTCGGGGACAATTCGCAGTAATATTGCACTGCGCGCAGAAAATATTACGGAAGAAGAAATTAGAGAAGCCTGCCGTTATGTGAATGCGGATCATTTTATTGATAAGCTGGAGAAAGGACTGGATGAGGAAGTCCGTGAAAGAGGTAACAATTTTTCAGCAGGACAGCGGCAGCTTTTGTCTTTCGCACGCACCATTGTTCATAAGCCGTCGGTTATGATTTTGGATGAGGCAACTGCCAATATCGACACAGAAACGGAACTGCTCATACAGGATTCATTGGAAAAAATGCAGAATATCGGGACAATGTTGATGGTTGCCCACAGGCTATCCACAATCCGTCATGCGGATCGGATTATTGTCTTATCTCATGGCAGAATTATGGAGCAGGGCACCCATCAGGAACTGTTGGAAAAGAAGGGGCGTTACTACCGGCTTTATCATTTGCAGTATCAGCGGGAGGAAATGACGAGAGGGACATCTTAGGACTCCTCCTCAGGCGGTTCTTCCTCAGTCTCCAACAGGCGCATGCCTGCAGTTTCAGTAACAGGAAGTGAAAAGACGACGGACTTCGCCTTGGAATTTAGGCCTGCCTCATCCATGACAGATTTCATGATGGCATTTTTCTGACTCTTTTTAACTACGATAAAAATGATCTCCTTTTCAGATGCGAGAGTGACGCCGAGGAACTTGTCGGCACTCTCCATGCCGGTGCCCTTGGCATGGATGACAGTTCCGCCTCCTGCCTGCATTTTTCTGGCAGCATCCATGATCATTTCTGTGTAGCCCTGATTGGCGATGATAACTAAAAGCTCATATTTGGTATCTTTCAAAACCGATTCCTCCCCCTTCTCAAACATTTGGTTTCCTGTCAAGTATTGAAGCTGTTTCATGCCGCCGATACTGCTTAAAGGTATTATGAATGCAACTCCCGTGCCGGGAATATCGATCTGCATTTCTTTCTGCAGCCCGGATTTGATCTTTCTCCAGGTTTTTTTTGTGACCACAGAGAAGATGACAGCTTTTTCCGTTCCGTCTAAGCCGAAGTAATCCAAAAGCTCATGGCTTGCCGTCCCGTAACCCAAGGTGATGTAATTGACGGAAACGCCGTATCTATCATAAAATGCGGCGAAATCTTTGGTGCGGTCTCTGGTGATAATTGCTGTCATCATATATAGTTCACTCATATGAGGATCCTCCGTTGTCGATGATGCCGTTGTTTAAAGTTCAATTATAATATTTTCATCTGCGGACGGGACAGTCGAAGAAAGTCCGGCAAGCTGAACCTGTTTTTTACCAAACGATGTCTGACGCTGTGAGAGGACACCGAGAAGCTGTATGGTGATAAGGGGCGTCATCGCTACCATGGCGACAATGCCAAAGGCATCCGTCACAATGTTACCGCCGACTGCGCTGCAGGCTCCTTGGGCCAGCGGGAGCAAAAAGGCGGCCGTCATGGGGCCGGAAGCCACGCCGCCGGAGTCGAAAGCGATGGCAGTATAAATCTTAGGAACAAAAAAGGAGATACCCAGGGCGAACGCGTAGCCAGGTATAAGAAACCACATGACAGAGATACCTGTCAGCACACGAAGCATGGCGATACCGAGGGATATGGCGACACCAACG
The DNA here is from genome assembly GCA_002493835.1 of Lachnospiraceae bacterium UBA7060. Lineage (GTDB taxonomy): Bacteria > Bacillota > Clostridia > Lachnospirales > Lachnospiraceae > UBA3282. Next base: position 11,274 of record DLAA01000048.1, read on the forward strand.
GAGAGACACGTGCCCATGGATTTGGCGGAGATGGCGCCGTCGGTGATTTCTTCTACCTGCTTATTCAATACATAGACCGCAGGCTCCGCTTTTACAATAAAGTATCCCATAATCATAGCGATGGGTACAAGCACCCAAGGTTTTTCGGAACTGCCGAGCATTTGGCCCAGATAGTTTCCGGCGGGCATGAATCCTACGTTCACACCGGTCATAAACAGTACCAGACCCACGTAAGTGTAGGCCAGTCCGATGAGAATTTTAGAGAGTGTCCTCTTTGACAGTTTCAGCACCGCAATTTGGAAGAGACCAAAGAAGAGCACAATCGGTAAAAGGGAGACTGCGATCTCTGCTATGTAGGTGGGGAAACCATGGTGAAACAGGGACCACAGTTCTACGGAGTCTTCGACTGAGGGAATGACGGGAGGGGTATAACTCCCCTCAGCTGGATGGTAGATCATTCCCAATATCAATACCGATATGATAGGACCGATGGAGCACAGAGCCACCAGACCGAAGCTGTCGTCAGCGGCATGCCGGTCATTTCGGATGGAGGAGACACCAACGCCTAGAGCCATGATAAAGGGAACCGTCATGGGACCGGTGGTCACACCGCCGGAATCAAAAGCCACACTCAAAAAATCGTCCGGTACGAAAACAGCCAGAACAAAAGCCAGAATATAAAAGAGTACGAGCATGGGAGGAAGCGGAATGCCAAATAGCATACGAAGCAGGGCAAGCACCAGAAAAAGACCGACTCCTCCAGCCACTGCACCAATCAGGATGCTGTTAGGAATGGAGGGAACCTGCCCGGCAAGCACCTGCAGATCCGGTTCCGAGACTGTGATGATCAGTCCGAGCAGGAAGGACAAGGATATAATTACGGATAGTTTTTTGCTTTTGGTCATGCAGGTGCCGACTTTTCCCCCCATGGGAGTCATTGCCAGCTCGGCGCCGAGGGTGAAGAACATCATACCAAGAATCAACAGTACTGCGCCGATCAGAAAGCAGAGCAGAATGCTGGTGGAAATCGGTGCAATGGAAAAGCATAAAAACAATACGATCACAATGATCGGCATTACAGCGACAAGTGCTTCCCGCAGTTTTTCCTTCAGTTTATCGTTAAAAATTTTTTTGGCTCTCAAACGTGCATTCCTCTTTTCTGAAAATAAATGAAATACATGAAAGTTGTATTTCTATAATCTTATAATGAAATTTGAAGATTGACAAGAGCGAAAACAGTGTTTATTTGGGAATATCTTGCGAAGCAGGCGGGGAGATGCTATGATGTTGTGAACGGAGAAAAGATGATGTCTAACAGGATGATAGAGACAAATTTAATAGAGGAAGATGTGCGTATTGAAGGGTCACTGCGCCCGCAGATGTTTATTGACTATATAGGTCAAGAAAAAATAAAAGATAATCTCAAAGTGTATATTGAGGCGGCAAAGCAGAGGGGAGATGCGTTGGATCACGTGCTTTTCTACGGGCCGCCCGGGCTTGGAAAGACCACCCTGGCCGGTATTATTGCCAATGAGATGGGCGTACACATGAAGGTTACCAGTGGTCCGGCCATTGAGAAGCCGGGGGAGATGGCGGCAATCTTAAACAATCTTCAGGAGGGGGATCTTCTTTTTGTAGATGAAATTCACAGATTGAACCGGCAAGTGGAGGAAGTTCTCTATCCCGCCATGGAAGATTACGCCATTGACATTATGATCGGTAAGGGCCCGACAGCGCGGTCCATTCGTCTGGATCTGCCGCATTTTACGTTGGTTGGGGCAACTACCAGGGCCGGCCTTTTGACGGCTCCGCTCAGGGACCGCTTTGGCATGATCCACAGGCTGGAGTTTTATACGGTTGATGAACTTCGGATTATCATCAGGCAGTCGGCGAAGAAGCTGGGAGTGGAAATTGACGAGAAAGGCGCGGAGGAGCTGGCAAGAAGAAGCCGGGGGACCCCAAGATTGGCAAACCGTATTTTGAAGCGTGTGAGAGACTTTGCACAAGTGAAATATGATGGGAAGATCACGGAGAAAGTGGCAAAGACAGTTCTTGATTTGATGGATGTGGATAAGATGGGGTTGGATCACATTGATCGAAATCTTCTGACTACTATGATAGAAAAGTTTAAGGGAGGACCTGTCGGGCTTGACACACTTGCTGCGGCTATCGGCGAGGATGCCGGAACGATAGAAGATGTGTATGAGCCTTATCTGATACAGAATGGATTTTTGAATCGCACGCCGAGGGGTAGAATGGTTACGGATCTGGCTTATAGGCATTTTGGACTTGAAATTCCGACTTAGGACAGCTATAATGTATGTGTTACTGTAATGCACAGCGATAAGGAGCACTCCTATGTCAACAAAAACAGATACGGAAGTGATCATCGCAGGCAAGGTCTTCACGTTGAGCGGTTATGAAAGTGAGGAGTACCTGCAGAAGGTGGCATCCTACATAAACAATAAAATAACCGAATATAACAAGATTGACAGCTTCAGAAGACAGCCGATGGACACGCAAAATGTGCTGTTGCAGTTGAATATTGCGGATGACTATTTCAAGGCGAAAAAGCAGATTAGCATTCTGGAAGAAGATTTGAAGAATAAAAATGATGAGGTATACGAGTTAAAACACGATCTGATTGCAGCGCAGATGAAGCTGGAAAATATGGAGAAGAGTGTGAAAGATCTGCAGGCTGAAGCAAATGAAAATGCGAAACAGATTGTTCGTATGGAGACAGAATTAAAAGAACGCAAAAAACATGATTTAATTACGTCACAGATGAAGCAGGAAAATAAGGGAAAGAATGTGAAACGTTTACAGTCTGAGACGAATGAGAGTGCGAAACAGATCGTCCGTATGGAGACAGAGTTAAAAGAACGGAATAAGTAGGTATGGAGCAGATCCAAGGGTCTGCTCTTTTTCTGAAAAATGGAATGGTGGCTGGTTCATGGGAGAGTTTGTGGAGCTTCTCGCTCCGGCTGGAAATTACGAAGCATTTCTTGGAGCATTGAATGCTGGTGCGGATGCAATCTATCTGGGAGGGAACCAGTTCGGTGCCCGGGCATACGCGGATAATTTTGACACGGAACAGATTGTCCGTGCGCTTCATGTTGCCCATTTTTATGGGAAAAAAATTTATCTGACGGTCAACACACTCTTAAAAGAGAGAGAACTTGCCACACTTAATGAATATCTGGCACCCTTTGCCAGAGCCGGGCTTGATGGGGTGATCGTGCAGGATTTTGGTGTACTCTCATTTCTTAAAGAACGGTTTCCAGAATTAGCCCTGCACGCGAGCACACAGATGGCGGTAACTGGAAAAAGAGGAGCGGCCTTACTGAAGGAGCAGGGCATAAAGCGTATCGTACCAGCCAGAGAGCTCTCTTTAGAAGAGGTGTGTAAGATTAAGGAGACGGGCGTTGAGGTGGAGTGTTTTATTCATGGAGCTATGTGCTACTGCTATTCTGGGCAATGCCTTTTTAGCAGTATTTTAGGCGGCAGAAGCGGTAACAGAGGACGCTGCGCCCAGCCATGCCGACTTCCTTACGAGATTTTTGATGAAAAGAAACTCCTTTTGAAAAACGCCTATCCCTTAAGCCTAAAAGATATGTGTACGCTGGAATATATGCCGGCACTGCTGGAAGCGGGCATTGATTCTTTTAAGATCGAGGGGCGCATGAAGCGCCCGGAATACGCGGCTGGTGTCACGGCAATTTACCGCAAATATATTGACCTCTATTACAAAGACAAGGCTTCCGGCTTTCGGATCGATCCTGCAGATAGGGAATATCTTTGCAGTCTCTATATCCGCAGTGAGGTTCAGACCGGTTACTATACAAGGCATAATGGGAAAGAAATGGTTAGTCTTAGGGATCCAAGTTACAGCGGAAGTGATGAATATACGCTTATGCAGATACGGGATAAATATATTCGGGAACCAGATAAGATGCCGGTGCGGATGCAGGCGGAGGTAAAAGCAGGGAAACCATTGTGCCTGAGAATTTTACCAGAGACTACAGAAGAGTCTTATTCTGTCATCGAGACAATGGGGGAGAAAGTGCAGAATGCACAGAATGCGCCGTTGAAAGAGGAGGATGTCCGGAAACGTCTCTGTAAAACGGGAGGCAGCTTGTTGTCCGTGACAGATTGTGAAGTCTGTATGGAAGGAGCAGGATTTGTTCCGGTCAGAGCGCTAAACGAACTGCGGCGGCAGGCGGTGGAGGCCTTTGAGAGTGCTGTAATCAAAAGCCGGGGAATGTGTCCGCAAAAATATGGGGTTCAGGAGTCTGCTGAGAAAAAAGTGGAAGCTGGAAAAGGGAAAAACCGACCAGGTCAGTCAAGGAAAATCGACTGTCTTGTGACTACTTGTGAGCAGTTAAAAGCGGTTATTCAATGGGGAGGATACAGACGGGTCTATATTGAAAGCGATTTGTTCCTGACAGAATATGAGAAAATTCTGCAGATAGCGGAACAAATGGAGACAGGTACAGCGGCAGACTGGTATCTGGCTCTGCCTTATGTCCTGAGGGAGCGGGATGAGGCTTATCTGGGACAGCTGGAATATGTTCTTACAAAAACAAAGATGCATATAAGCGGATTTCTAGTGCGGAATCTGGAGGAAGCGGCCTACATTCTTTCGAAAAGATGGGCTTGTGAGGAGGAGTCCGAGGGGTACAATCTTGTCCCGGATGCGGGACTGTACTGTTTTAACTCGGAAGCGGTCCGTTTTTTGTCCGCTTTTACAAGTGAAATTACGCTGCCTTATGAATTGAATGCCGGGGAAGCGGCCCATCTTGTCCGTGCGGCTGTGCAGGCTGGCATAAGTACAAGCCTGATTGTCTACAGCTGGATTCCCATGATGATAACGGCCAACTGTCTGCAAAAGACGGCGGATCTTTGTGATGCTGGGGGAAAGAAGCGGCAGATTTTTTTAAAGGACCGCAGAGGCACAGCATTTCCTGTGGAGATCAATTGTCATCACTGCTATAATGTCATATATAATTCCGTACCCTATTCTCTGCACGAAGCCGAGAGAGAGAGGGAACGGATTGGAGCGGACGTGTTCCGCTATGATTTTGTAACAGAGAGCGAAGTACAGTGCAGACAGATTTTGGAGGGAAACATGCCCTTTGCGGAATATACAGCTGGACACTGTAAGAGAGGGGTTGTGTGAGAAGCAGCAAGTCTTGCACCGATGAATTATATTTAAGGATACGAGTGTATGGAGTTATATATCACAGAGCTTTCTAAATATTTTATTACGTTGTTTATCGCCTGTTATACACTGGAGTGCTTTTTGCTATTCCGGTTTCAGGAGGAGGAGCAGAGAAAAGCTGGCTATATCCGCCAAAATGTGTGGATGTTTCTTGTGCATTTTTCCTGTTTCCTTGTAATCTGCTTTGAGACGGGAAAAATTGAGTATCTACTTTTTTATGTGCTGCAGCAAATCCTTCTGTTCTCGACTGTGATGCTTTTCCGCATGATTTACCCCAGAGGGAATCTGCTTATTATCAACAATACGTGTATGCTGCTTAGCATTGGTTTTGTGATTCTTACAAGACTATCTTACGAGCGGGCGATCAAACAGTTTTTTATTGTGACGGCATCGATTATTATCGGCATGGCGATTCCATATTTTATTCGGAATTTAACATTTTTAAAGAGCTTAACCTGGGTTTATGCGGGAATTGGAATAGCAGCTTTGGGGGTGGTACTGATTCTTGGTTCCGTCACCTATGGTTCTAAAATTTCCTATTCCGTGGCTGGCGTGACCTTTCAGCCGTCAGAGTTTGTAAAGATTTTGTTCGTGTTTTTTGTGGCCAGCGCCTTCAACGAATCCTGGGATTTTCTCAGGGTAGCGATGACAGCAGTGATTGCCGGCGCTCATGTGTTAATTCTTGTTGCTTCCAAAGATTTGGGGAGTGCGCTGATATTTTTTGTCGTTTATGTGTTTATGGTGTTTATTGCGACGAATAGGTGGATTTACTTGTTTCTGGGGGCCGCAGGAGGCGCCGGGGCAGCGGTTATCGCTTATCGGCTGTTTGCTCATGTGCAGGTGCGCGTACAGGCATTTAGAGATCCTTTTAGCTGCATAGATGACGCGGGTTTTCAGATTACACAGTCTCTTTTCGGGATCAGCAGCGGCGGGTGGTTTGGACTCGGGCTTTTTAGAGGAAATCCTACGGCGATCCCGCTAGTGGAGGCAGATTTTGTCTTTTCTGCGGTGGCGGAGGAGCTGGGGCTTCTCTTTTCCATGTGCATGATTCTTATCTGCATCAGTAGTTTTATTATGTGTATGAACATTTCACTAAAGCTTCAGGATCGGTTTTACCGTTTGATTGCTTTCGGTCTTGGAGTAACTTATATTTTTCAGGTGTTTTTGACAGTGGGAGGGGGCACTAAGTTTATCCCCATGACGGGCGTAACGCTTCCTTTTATCAGTTATGGCGGAAGCTCAGTGTTAACTACATTGGTTATGTTCTTTGTTATAGAAGGGCTGTACATCATCAGGCGGGACGAAGGAGACAAACGTGCCAGAGACAAAAAGCATAAAAATAGAAAAAAGAGTAGAAGACGTGAAGAATACGAACCGTGGGACAAGGAAGAAGAAAAAGCGTAATCGGCAGATCCTGGCAGTAACCTGGTTTTTTGTCTGTCTGTTTTTTTTGATGATGGGCTATACCTGCCATTATGCAGTAACACACAGACAGGCATTGATGAATAATAGTTACAACAGCAGACAGGAGATACTGGTTGCCCAAAACAGCAGGGGGACGATCTATGCGGCAGGCGGGCAGGCATTGGCCAGGACAGAGATAGACGGGGATGGAAAAGAAACCAGAGTGTACCCTTATGCCAATATGTTTTCCCATGCGGTGGGCTATGCAGTAAACGGCAGGTTTGGCATTGAGGCACAGGCGAACTACTATCTGATCAATTCGAACACCCGGCTTTCAGAAAAAGTGGCAAGCGACGTAGCGGGAGAAAAATATCCTGGAGACAGTGTGATTACGACATTGGATGTGGATTTGCAGCAGATTGCTTATGATTCTCTTGGCATGTATAAAGGTGCAGTTATCGTTTCAGAGCCCAGGACAGGTAGAATTCTTGCCATGGTGTCAAAGCCTGATTTTGATCCGAACGAAATTGATGTGATCTGGGACGATCTCATCAAAGACAAGGAGAGCAGCGTACTTTTAAACCGGGTGACACAAGGTCTGTATCCGCCGGGCTCTACCTTTAAGATTGTGACGGCTTTGGAATATATCAGGGAGAATCCTGACTCGTATAGTCAATTTGCATTTCAGTGTAACGGCAGATTTACCCATGGCGAAGAGCGGATCAACTGTTATCACGGTACATCGCATGGAAACGAAGATTTCAAAAAAGCCTTTGCAAAGTCATGTAACTCTGCCTTTGCCAGTATCGGTCTGGAGTTGAACCGGGCAAAGTTTGGTAATACGCTAAACGACCTGTTGTTCAACCAGGAGCTGAAGGTGGATTTTTCATATAACCAGAGTAAACTTGTAGTTAATGAAGATACAACGGATGCCGAGGTGATGCAGGCGGTCATTGGTCAGGGGACAACCCAGATCACGCCGCTGCAGTTAAACATGATTACTTCCGCCATTGCAAATGATGGGATGTTGATGAAGCCTTACTTGATCGAACGAGTGGAGACCAGCGATAAATCTGTAGTAAAGCAGTTTTCTCCGGATTCCTATAAGCGCCTTATGAGTGAAGAAGAGGCCCAAATTATGACAGAGCTGATGGAAGAAGTGATAAAGAGCGGCACGGGAACAAAACTTGCAGGGGCGTCCTACACCGCCGCGGGAAAGACGGGGTCCGCAGAATATAATCAGGTCAAGACGGATTCCCACGCATGGTTTACGGGGTTTGCGCCGGCGGAAGATCCTCAAGTGTGCGTGACAATTATAATAGAAGGGGCGGGCAGCGGCGGCGATTACGCGGTACCGATTGCAAAGCGGATATTGGATGCCTGTTTTGCCGAATAGAAAATGGGCGCCGAAGCGCCCGCAAAAGTGACTGTTAAAAAATAGCGGTAATGGTAAGATCCGGATTGGAGGAGAGATCGAGATAGCTGCCATCTTCCCGCTTTAAAAGAGGCCTGGAAAGATTGTCTTTGTTGATAGTGAAAACACTTGCTTCCACATCATTGCTCAGCCGGACCATAAATCCCAGCTGAGTGGCGGCGATGTGATAAAGAATCGGCTGTAGAATATCCCGGTCGAACTTATCATAGCCGTCCCGCTCGAAATTTTCAATGACTTGGAAAGGATGGAGAGACTGTCTGTAGGAGCGGACGGAGGTCATAGCTTCATAGGCATCTATGACAGCGATATATTTGGCAAATATGTCAATCTTATCCCCCCGGAGCTTGGACGGATAACCGGATCCGTCACACCGTTCATGGTGTTGAAGCGTTGCTTTGATGACGGAGCTGCTGACTTCGGGCTGATCTTTCAAAAGTTCAAAACCAAGCATGGTATGGGTTTTCAGTTTTGTATATTCCAGATCTGTCAGCTTCTCGGATTTCCAGAGAAGCTCCTGAGGAAGCTTGAGCTTTCCGATATCGTAGAAAAATCCGCATTGGATAAGCAGTACAATATCTTCGTTTGAGAGATTCCACCAAGTACCGAACACACCGGCAAGCAAAGCCGAATTTAGGCAGTGGGCATGAGTTACCGTATCTTCCCTCGGAAGCATATTGTATAAAAAATCGAGGAGCGATTCACCGTTTCCTGCACAGGCGGCAAGTTTGAGATAAATATCCTGCAGCTGTCTAGTGCCTTTAAAGACGCCTGTCTCAACAAAAGTGTTCATCAACTTGGCGTAGATGGGCATACAGTTGTTGTAGGTGAGCTGGAAAGCTTGAAATTCTTTGCTCAGCCTGACTTTTTCAAAGTGGGTAGTGGCAAAGTCGATATCTTCACTGACAGGGATGCAGATAATAGAGTGACGCTCCAGTTTTTTAATGACCTTTTCGTCCACGACAGTACCTTTGTGGAAAAGCAGTTCATTTTTGTAATTATGGATGTCTTCACCGATTATCATGCCCTTTTCCAACGCCATGCGGGCCACGTCTTTCATAAGGAGAACCTCCGTTTCCGGGACTGCCTGCAAGGAGAAAAGCACAGATCCCTCTATGTATAAATATAGTATATTAAACTTCTGATTGAGAAGTCAATTGTTTCTTGCAAATTGCGCATAAATCGGTATAGAATGCTTCAGAGCAGGTATGAATTGCAAAAATGGATTTTCTAAATATTTCAGCACAGTTGTGAATATAAATACGCCAGAATGGAGAAGAATATGAGTATTTGTGATACATGCAGCAATTATCAGTATGATGAGGATTATGAGTATTATATGTGTATGGTTGATTTGGACGAAGACGATATGAGTCGTTTTTTGCATGGCGGCAGTTTCGACTGCGCTTTTTACCAGCCGGACGATGAATATCGGATTGTGAGAAAACAGATGTAAAGCGCGGGGAAATTTATCTGTTTTGTTTGGAAAAGATGTGGTAGAATATGTTTGATATCTATGATAATGATTTGTCTGCAGGAAAGCTTATATGAAATTTTATAAAAATCTTTATATCGGGGATACTGTAAAAAAGCCGAAAAAGGCTATACAGAAGCTGAAAAAGCACAAAAAACAGCCGGGGATTTATGTGATCGTTTTCGACGCACAGATGTTCCGGCTTGTGATCTATTCAAGTCTGATGCTTACACAGTGGTATTATAAGGAAAACCCACCTGCCTGTATTGTTGGGCTCGCCAATGGCAAGGAGGAGGCATTTGAGGTGCTTGAGAAGATTGTAAAGGAGGCTCTTGCTGCGACCGGTGCGGTGTCGCTGGTATCCTATCTTTCTGGAAGGGATCCCGAGAGCTTTCCCAAAATGGAGATGGCCTGAAAACAGACGACTGGAGAAAAGATGCTACATATTCTGCTTCTTATTTTAAAAATAATTGGGATTATCCTTCTCTGTATTCTGGGAATACTGATTTTGGGAATTGTCTGTGTACTTTTTGTGCCTGTACGTTATCGGATCGAGGCGGTGAGGCAGGAGGGGGAAACCAGCCCGCCAGTCGAACTGCGGGTGAAGATCACCTGGCTTTTGCACTTGATCAATTTTTTGCTTAACTTTGATGGCACTCTTTTTCTGCGTGTGCGTTTCTTGGTCATTACTATTTTTAAGCGGCCAAAGAAAGAAGCACCGGTTAAAGCGGCGAAGGAAAAACCAAAAAAGGCTCGAAAAAAAAGTCGGGCTGCAGAAACGGAGAACGAGGCTTGGTCTAAAGAAAACGGCGAAAAAAAGCAGAAGACCGAAGAGAATATTCCAGATACACAAATATCAAAAGGAACAGCCGCAGACAGGGAAGAAACTTCGACAGACAAGGAAGCGGCGCAAAAGACAGCAGAGACAGACAAAACTGCCTCAGATAAACGATCCTTTTTTGACAGGCTGCGGGCAGTTCCTGAGATTTTTTGCAAGATTTTAACAAAAATTAGGAATCTCTTTCAAAATATACAGTACACAATCCAAAAGTTCTGTGATAAAATAAGTGCTGGATTGGAAAAAGCCGCTTATTACCGGGAAATACTAGAGGGTGAGCCTTTTAAACGTTCTTTTGCTTTGTGCAAGGATGAGCTTTCTGCGATTGGAAAAAGCCTGCAGCCTGATAAATGGGAAGCGCAGATGATCATCGGTTTAGATGATCCAGCGGCCACAGGCGAGGTACTGGCAGTCTGCGGTATGCTTTATCCGCTTTTTGCAGGTCACGTAAATGTGGCAGGAGATTTTGAAAAAAAGAGGCTGGTGGGCTGCGTGTTGATCAAAGGAAAGATACGAATGTTTACTTTTCTACATGCGGTGGTTAGAATTTATTTCAATAAAGATATCAAGAAACTGATCAAATTATTAAAAAAGGAGGCAGTATAAATGGCTGAAAACAATTTTAGCGGTGTGGTTGAGTCTCTGATGAAAGGAATGAATGCCGTAATCGGAACCAAGACTGTGGTGGGGGATGCGACTCAGGTCGGGGATACCATTATCCTGCCTTTGGTGGATGTGAGCTTTGGCGTCGGTGCCGGTGCAGGTGCCGGGGATAAAAAAGATGGCGGAGGCGGAGGCTTTTCTGCGAAGATGACTCCAAGCGCAGTGCTGGTAATCAAAAACGGCTCCACCAAACTTGTCAATATTAAGAATCAGGATGCGGTGACTAAGGTGCTTGATCTGATTCCCGATATTGTGGAGAAATTTACATCTCCCAAAGAAGAGATGTTAGAGGATGATACGGCTGTGGATATCGCCTTTCCGGAAGAAAATAAATAATTATGCAGCACATTTGCAGATTTTGCACATATAGTATCGTAAGAGCATAAGCAGGAGTGCCTATGAAAAAAATGATCGGGTTTGTGGCAATTTGTGTCGCAGCCGGCATGTTGATCATGCTTTTTCTGGTAAATCGTTTTCTTGGATTATTATTGATTGTGCTGCTTTTGCTGATCGGTTATAGTTTTTTTTGTTGTTGATTTTGCCGGCAGTGTTGTTTTCGGATACTGCAAACAGAAGGATAAGAGGATTACAATGGATAACATCGAAGAAATTCTTTCCTCCAGCTCAGTGCAGGAGAGTGCTCTGTTGGAATTAAAGTCATGGCTTTTTCGGGAAAACATCAGGCTGATGACAGCAGCAGCTGAGCTGGAGGAAAAGCAGGAGAAATTTGAACAGGAGAAAAATCAGTTTAAGGAGGAGATGAAAAATTTAAACCGCAGGATGGATGCTCAGCGCAGCCAGATCAAAAAAGATAACGAGCTTGTTGAGGAACGGCTTGAAATTATAAAGGATGGCTTTCGTAAGCTGGATATGGACCGCAGAAGACTTGAAAAGGAGTGGGCCAGGCTTGCCGCAGAGAAAGAGCTTATGGAAGAGAGGGGTTATTATGATTATAACAGCTGCCCGGATACCAGTATTCTTTTTCATGGCGTAAAAAATCCTCTGACACTCAAAAAGCGTTACAAAGATCTGACGAAAATTTTTCATCCGGACAATGTGGCAGGAGATACGCAGATGCTTCAGAGAATCAATAGAGAATATGATAAATTAAAGAAAGAGTATGAAAAATATAGACAGGCTTAACGCAAATCTATATATGCACTCTTTATCCTGATTTGAGCCACAGCTTCGCTGTGGCATATTGGTTTGTGTGAAATAAAAAGAGGGTGACCAAATGAGTCAACCCTCTTCTGCTTTTCTACCTGTTCACATCTGCTTTTTGCCTTCAGCCGCATATTTATAAGAGAAATTCTTATGCGCGCTCTACCATGCCGGATCTAAGGCATCGTGTACATACATGAAGCTTCTTGTTTGCGCCATTCACCTTGCACTTTACGTTCTGAATATTGGAATTCCAGATTCTGTTTGATCTTCTATGAGAATGGCTGACATTGTTTCCAAAATGAGCGCCTTTACCACAAATATCACATT
>DLAA01000048.1:24092-24246 GCA_002493835.1 Lachnospiraceae bacterium UBA7060
AAATGAGCGCCCTTACCACAAATATCACATTTAGCCATCTTTGCACCTCCTAACGATACAGTCGTCTTTTTTCGCTTAAGCAACATTTGTATCATAGCAGAAAGTGGAAGAGATTGCAAGTAAAAATTAATAGTTTTTTTTCGGTTTCTTTTTT
>DLAA01000054.1 GCA_002493835.1 Lachnospiraceae bacterium UBA7060
TCAGGCGTTTCGCGAAGCGATACGCCGGGGTAAGGGTGGAATGGCAGTGTAAGAGACTACCGCCGTCACGGTAACGGGACGGGCTGTGTAAACCCCATCCGGAGCAAGACCAAACAGAGAGCGACAGACCGGCCCGGTCTGCTTTCAGGTAGGTTGCTTGAGGGCCTCGGCGACGAGGCTTCCAGATAGATGATCATTCGCGACATAACCCGGCTTATCGTTCCGCTTATTATATTAATAAAATGTTTTCGGGGGCACAGGGAGCTTGAAAAATAGTTCCTGTGCCCCCGTGAATGGTGGTTGTGTAAGGAGAATCCGGTGCAAAAAGATGGGGAAATATATAAAATATCGTTCGTTATTTTATTTTCACTTTGTATTGCTCAACCGGTGAGGGCACAGGCGAAAGACCCCTCTCTTCCGCCGCATTTGATACAGAGTGTGAGTGAGCAGGATATCTATGAGGGGATGATCGCTTTACAACTGCTGCAATGTCCCGTGCTAAAGGAAGAAGATCCTGAGACTGCCTGCAAAAACGTGAGGGACAGTGTTGTGCGGATTGATATGGGGAAGGCTTATGGAAGCGGCGTTGTCTACCGGCTGCATGCGGATGGGGCAGTGATTGCTACGAACAGGCATGTGCTGGTTTATTGGAGTGATGAGTCTGGTGCAGTCTGCTTTCCACAGGGATGGTATGTGAGTGCCCGGATAATTGGAAGCGCCCAGGATTGCGATGTTGGCTTTCTGTGGGTGGATGGGCAGGAGCTCGGTCTGGAGGCGCTTATGGAACTGCGAAGTGTCTCTGTGGATGAGAAGGTCTATGACAATCTGCAGGAAGGCGCCACAGCCTTCTGCTTGGGAGCAGACCGCGCATTGAATGAGATTGTTTATCAAGAAGCCAGAGTGGAGGAGACAGACAGATACATCGAGGCCTTTGGAGGGGAAATGCTTTACGGGCATGGCTTTGCGAAGGAGGGTATGTCAGGCGGCGGTATTTTTGACGGGTATGGGCACTTTATCGGACTATTGTCCGGCGGCACTTGGCAAAATGAGATCGCAGGGGTTCCGGCCGGTGAGGTAGAGCGGGTTTACCGGGAGATTGTCGGGGAATAAGAGATACCCTTTTTCGACAAGCTATGGTATGATAAAAGGTAAAGATAACAATTTGCTGCTGGAACAGCATACGGCGTCAAGTCAGGAAGGAGACGATTTATGGCATTATTTCAGATTAGCAACGAGAAAATAACGCTGCAGGTGGACAGCCTGGGAGCGGAGATGAAATCTTTAAAGAGTGTGCCGGATAACAGGGAATACATGTGGAGCGGAGATCCCGCTTATTGGGGCCGGGTTTCGCCGGTGCTTTTCCCCATTGTGGGGAAAGTGAGGGATGGTGTATTCCGTGTGGATGGTAGAGAGTATCCAATGGGCCAGCATGGTTTTGCAAGGGATATGGAATTTCAGCTTAAGAGCCAGGTGGCTTCGGAGATATGGTTTTCTCTGAGTTCGGACGAGGAGACACTTAAGAGATACCCGTACCCTTTTCTTTTAGAGCTGGGATATGAGCTTTCGGATCGCACGGTAGTGGTCAAATGGCGGGTCGTCAATCAGGCGAAGGATCCTATCTGGTTTTCTATTGGTGGACATCCGGGATTTTTATGTCCCATTGATCCCGGGACAGACCAGACACAGTATAAGCTGATTTTTGATACGAAGGATAAAGTGGAGTCTTCCTGCATTGACGGCGGGCTGCTTGGAAAGGAAAAAAAGACTTATAAACTGCGGGACGGAGTGCTGCCGATTACGGCAGATCTTTTTGATGGGGATGCACTGGTGATAGAAGGAGATCAGGCGCACAGTGTTGCACTGGCAAGACCAAATGGGACACCTTACTTGACGGTTACATTTGATGCACCTTTATTTGGCGTCTGGTCGCCGCCAAAAAAGAAAGCACCGTTTATCTGTATCGAACCCTGGTATGGCCGATGTGACAGCGTGGATTTTGCGGGAGATTTTAAGGAGCGGGAGTGGGGGCAGCAGCTTTCGGAAGGCGTATTTGAGGCGTCTTACCGAATCACGATTGCCTGAGTATACGAAAGGAAGGAAGAAGATGGCGCCTGTGGTACAGTGCATGGGTCTGACCAAGACCTACGGAAGAAAAATAGCTTTAAATCAGGTGACCTTAAATCTGGAGCGAGGCAGAATCATTGGGCTGTTGGGGCCGAATGGCAGCGGCAAAACTACATTGATCAAGATTATGAATGGTCTTTTAAAACCAACGGCTGGAGAGATTTTGATAAGCGGACAGCGCCCTGGTGTTGATACGAAGCGCAGGATATCCTATCTGCCGGAGCGGACGTATCTGCAGCCGGGTATGAAGGTGATTGAACTGGTACGGTATTTTCAGGATTTTTATCCGGATTTCTGCGTGGAACGGGCTTATGATATGCTGGCGAGACTTCAGATCCCACCGCAGGAGAGGATGAAGAATCTTTCAAAAGGTACCAAGGAGAAGGTGCAGCTCATTATGGTGATGAGCCGGGATGCAGAGTTATATATTCTGGACGAACCGATTGCCGGAGTGGATCCTGCGGCCAGAGATTTTATTCTTCATACCATTGTAAGCAATTATAACCGCTGCGGCTCTATTTTATTGTCCACTCATCTGATTGCGGATGTGGAGGACATACTGGATGAGGTGGTGTTTATCAAGTATGGCAGCATTGTGCTGCAGGCGGGTGCCGAACAGATCCGGCAGAATGAGCATAAGTCTGTGGACCGCTTTTTCAGGGAGGTGTTCGCATGCTAGGGAAGCTGATGAAATACGAGTGGATGGCTACATGGAAGCTGCTTCTTGCGGCAAATCTCCTGACGGTGGTAATGACGCTCTTAGCAGGCTGGATGGTTCATATTATGGATTATTCGAGCGGGCGCGGCATGGTGGAATTTGTGGCTGTTATGGTGATTCTTACTTATGTGGGAAGTATGTTCGCGGTGTATGTGGGCACATCGATTTACCTGATTTATCGTTTTTACACCTCTACTTATGGGGATCAGGGTTATCTTCTGCATACGCTGCCGGTGGACACACACCATATTATTATTGCAAAAATGCTTGTCAGTGCCCTATGGATGCTGATTAATTCGGCGCTTATATACTTTTCCGTCATTTTTCTATTCGCCTCATCGGAGGACATCTTTGTCTCCATGATGGAGGGAATGGTGAATGTGTTTACCTTTCTGGGAGCAGAAAAGATTTCAGCTTTTACTATAGTTATGACCATTGTGGCATATATTTTCTCCTTGTTTGCGAAGGTGCTTAAGGTGGGAGCCTGTATTTCCCTCGGGCAGCTTTCCGCCAACCATAAGCTGATGTTGTCTTTTGCCTGGTATGTGGGGATATATCTTGTAGAACGTATCTTTCAGGGAATTTATTTTGGGCTGCAGCTGGCATTCAATGTGAAGGCTTCCCATATGGATTATCTTTTCTACTATGACAGCCAGTGGGAGACGACGCTGATCGGAGGGATTATCAGTTGTGTGGTATTCTATGTGCTGACCTGGTATATGATGAATCAAAAGTTAAATTTAGATTAAAGAGATAAGAGTAAAAATAGAAAGGAAGGATATAATCATGACAAAGATTGATATTTTCTCGGGCTTTCTTGGAGCTGGGAAAACCACGCTGATCGGAAAGCTTTTGAGGGAAGCGCTGGCGGGGACTAAGGTGGCGCTGATTGAGAATGAGTTTGGAGAGATCGGCATCGACGGCGGGTTTTTACAGGAATCCGGCATCGAGATCAAGGAGATGAATTCCGGCTGTATCTGTTGTTCACTTGTGGGCGACTTCGGCGCCTCTTTGAGAGAAGTGCTTGACACCTATGAGCCGGAGCGCATTTTGATTGAGCCCTCGGGCGTGGGAAAGCTTTCTGACGTCATGAAGGCAGTGCAGAACGCCATGAAGGACAGAGACGTGCAGATGGGCAGTGCAGTGGCTGTGGTGGATGCCTGCAAATGTAAAATGTATATTAAGAATTTCGGTGAGTTTTTTGTCAATCAGATCGAGCATGCCGGAACTATTGTTTTAAGCAGGACAGATAAGATCAGTGAGGAGAAGCTTACAGATTGTGTGAAATTGATCAGAGAGCATAACGAGAAGGCGACGATCGTCACAACTCCCTGGGATGCGCTGGATGGAAAGGATATTTTGGAAACCATAGAGGGATCTGGGGATCTGGAGACAGAGTTGATGCGGGAAGTGATGGAGATGCATGAGGAGTGCCATCATGACCATGAGCACGAGGAGCATGGGCACTGCCATCATGAGCATGAGGAGGAGCATGAGCACTGTCATCATGACCATGAGCATGAGGAGCATGAGCACGGCCATCATGATCATCATCATGACCACGAAGAGCATGGACATGACCATGAGCATGGGGAACATGGACATCACCATCACCACGCGGATGAAGTGTTCACCAGCTGGGGACTTGAGACGCCGGCAGTTTATACGAAGAACGAAATCAGCCATATTCTGGAAGAATTGGACAAGGAAGAATATGGACAGGTACTCCGTGCGAAAGGGATGGTGGCCGGAGCAGACGGCGGCTGGATCTATTTTGATTATGTTCCAAAGGAGAGCAATGTCAGGGACGGTAAGCCTGGCGTGACAGGGAAATTTTGTGTGATTGGAGCTGCTCTGCAGGAAGAGAAGCTGGCGGCACTTTTTAGAAAATAACACAAGAAATATAACGAGTGAAATTTATTTAAACGGGAAGGACGAACAAATATGAAGCCGGTCTATATAATTAACGGTTTTTTGGAGAGCGGCAAGACAGAGTTTATTACGTACACTCTGGAACAGCCTTATTTCCAGGTAAGAGGGAAAACCCTGCTTATTCTCTGTGAGGAGGGAGAAAATGAGTATGATGAGGCACTTTTAAAGCAGAGCCGCACAGTGCTTGAGTTGATTGAGGAAGAGGAGGAGTTTGTCCCCAGCAGACTGATTGAGCTTGAGAAGAAGCATAAGCCGGAACGTATCATTATCGAGTATAACGGGATGTGGAATTATAAGGAGATGAAGCTGCCATGGCATTGGAGGATAGAGCAGCAGATCACAACTATTGACGCCTCCACGTTTCCCATGTATTTCACCAATATGAAATCCCTGCTCGCGGAGCAGATCAGGAAGTCGGAACTGATTATTTTTAACCGGTGTGACGGGGTGGAGGATCTTGGCAGCTACAAAAGAAATGTGAAAGCCATTAATCCTAAGGCTGAGATCGTTTTTGAGGATTCCAATGGGGAAATTAACGAGATCATGGAGGAGGATCTTCCTTATGATCTGAAAGCTCCTATTATTGAGCTGGATAACAATGGTTATGGAATATGGTATCTGGATTCCATGGATCATTTGGAGCGATATGAGGGAAAAACCATTTCTTTTGTGGGGATGGTTCTGAAGCCGAGTCAGTTTCCCAAGGGGTATTTCGTTCCGGGGCGTATGGCGATGACCTGCTGTGCGGAGGATATGGCGTTTTTGGGGTATGCGTGTGAGTATAAGGGAGTTGACGCGCTCGAAGACAGGCAGTGGGTCAAGGTCACTGCCCGGGTGGAAAAATCATATTTTGAGCAGTATCAGGGAGAAGGTCCGGTACTGCATGCCCTCAGCGTAGAACAGACGAGGGCGCCAAAAGAGGAAGTTATCAGTTTTATGTGATGAAAGGTTAATTGTCTATGTTTAATTATGTTGGGTATCAGTGGCTGTTTCTATTTTATTTTTACTGCTTCGGAGGCTGGTGTTTTGAGTCGGCATTTGTGTCACTGAAATCCCATAAATGGGTGAACAGGGGCTTTATGAGAGGCCCCTTTCTGCCGCTTTACGGCAGCGGTGCGATAATGATGCTGGTGGTGTCCAGGCCCTTTGCTGACAATGTATTGCTTACTTATGCGGCCGGGGTGGTTGGCGCCACAGCACTTGAATATGTAACCGGGGTGGCAATGGAGGCACTCTTTAAGATGAGGTACTGGGATTATTCAGGCAGATTTATGAATTTTCAGGGACACATTTGTCTTAGGTCGTCTCTGGCGTGGGGATTTCTCACCATTTTGATGACCAGGGTGATTCATCGACCTATTGAAGGGTTGATGTTCATGATTCCCAGTCGGATGTTATATTATTTTACAGTACTGCTGACCATCTATATTGTGGCTGATTTTACGCTCTCGTTCAAAGCTGCACTGGATTTGAAAGATATTCTGGTCAAAATTATGCGGGCGAGAGAGGAATTGGAACATATGCAGAAGAGGCTGGATGTTCTCATTGCCTTCAGTAATGATGAGAAGGAGCAGAAAAGACTGGCTCGGGATGAGCGCAGAGAGCTTTTTCTGAATGATTTGACGGTCAGCCTGGAACAGCGTTTCGCCACCTTAAAGGAAGCACTTTTAAGCAGACCTTCTGCCTATGGGGAGAGTGTCAGGGAGGAGATTGCAGAGCTGCGCGGCAAATTCAGCCTTTACAGAGAACGTGAGAAGGGTTATGGTGGACTTCTGGATTTTTACAAGCGGGATATGATTCGAAACAACCCGACCATGCGCTCTGATCAGTACGAGAGCGCCTTTGAAGAATTGAAAGAGATAGCAAGCGATAAAAAAGGGAGAGGACAGTAGTTTAGTCGTCTCCCAGAGGAATATAGCGGGGATCCTTCCGCTTGCCAGCAAGCATAGTATCAAGAAGCTGGTTTTGCATCAATTCAAAGTTGCGTGCTTTGCGGCGAACCAGGGCAAGGAATTTATTGTAGATCCAGAAAGAGTATACCAGCACCGCATTGACTCTGCCAAGCTTGGCTTTGGTGGTGTGCAGATAATGGCGGCCGCCGATCATGGTGGGTTTCCCGGAGTGGATATAATCGATCAGTTCTGTCTCGGAGGAGATATCTTCCTGGAGGATTGTGTAGCCAAAACCGGCACAGTCCTCCTTGTGAGAGTCACTTCCACCGAAACAGGGCAGATCGTATTTTTTTGCCAGCGCCATGGCGCGCATGTTTGAATCGGCATCTTCGCAGGCGTTGTATCCTTCTACGAAATCAAATTTGCGGTAGAGATGTTCCGGATATTTGACGCGCAGGGTGGGGCAGACACTCAGAAAACGCTCGCCGTAAGGGTGTGCAGGTCCCAGTATGCCGCCATGGAAGTGGACGATCTCTATGAGAAGACTCAAGGGAAGTCCCCTTAGCTCCAAAATCGGTAGACTTATGCCGGTTGGCATGATGATGAGTATGTGGCCGGCATTGATCGTGTCATACTCGATGCCTTTGAGTACAACAAAATCTGTAGGTTTTTCTTTTAGTTTTTTATAATAACGGTAGGCTTTGTAAGAGTTATGGTCTGTGATGAGCATTCCCTGATAGCCTTTTTGTTTTAGGAGGGAGATATTCTCCAGCAGTTCTAATTTTCCATCAGGAGAACCCTCTTTTGTGTGACAGTGCATGTCCAGCTTCATATTTTGTCCTCTTTTATTCTTTTCCTTATCTATTCTACCCTTTTTTTCCCGGAAATGCCACTGGTTTTTTCAGGTTATTTTCATAATGATGACGATTTCCGTTACTTTTCATAGGCGTGCTGTAAATTGTAACTACTTACTTTGCTTTTTGGAAGCATAACGCGGATAAAGGCTCATATATTGTAGTGAGGTGTAACAGTTTAAACAGGTCCGTACATTTACTGTAATGGGCGAAACAACGTATAAAAGCTGGAAATATCCGGCCTGTGGAGAATTAATTTAGGATGATCGCATGAAGTAACATGGCAAGGTATCTGAACTATTACGATGAGGCAGGGAGGGATGGAAATGCGAGGTGAGGAGATTCTTGCACTGTTTCCAGAAAAATACAGGGACAGATGGCGGGAGACCGCGAGTCTTGCAGAGCATTTGCAGGAGATTAGACTTCGTGCGGATAGACCGTTTATGATACTTTCGGATAACAGGGAAAGCTTTGTGAGTTCACAGGGGCGGATTGTGGACAGGCAGGAAGAGGCGGGAACGTCGACATCCGAGGAGCTTGATGAGATATTAAATCATTTGTGCCGCTATTCTCTCTATGCCTTTGCAGATGAAATTCGTCAAGGATTTTTGACGGTACAGGGTGGGCACAGGGTGGGACTGGCCGGGCAGGTTATTTTGGATGACAGAGGCCGTATAAAAAATATGAGATATGTGAGATATTTAAATATTCGCATTTCTCATCAGATAATAGGGGCGGCCGATCCTTTGATTCCCTTTCTCTTTGAGGGGGGAAAGGTGATGAGTACGCTTCTGATATCTCCGCCGGGTGGTGGCAAGACGACTTTGCTTCGTGATCTTATCAGACAGGTCTCGGAGGGGACGATGTATGGGCCGGGCGTCAATGTAAGTGTGGTGGACGAGCGGTCCGAGATAGCGGGGAGTTATCTCGGAATTGCACGCAATGATGTGGGAATTCGTACGGATGTGCTGGATGGCTGTCCAAAGGTGGAGGGTATGATGCGGCTGATTCGTTCCATGGCACCTCAGGTGCTGGCAGTAGATGAACTGGGGAGTACAGAGGACGTACAGGCATTGCAGATGGCAAGTGGCTGCGGTTGTAAATTATTGGCCACAATCCATGGCGGCTCTTTGGAGGAGGTAAAACATAAAAATTACATGCGCTATGTGGTGGAGGAAGGTATGTTTGAGCGGTATGTTATGTTGAATAGAAAAAAAAGTGTTTGCAGGGTAGAAGGCATTTATGACAAGGAAGGGAAACCATGTATAAGATAGCAGGAGTTTTGTGTATTCTTGCGGGATGTATCGGTTGGGGGAGTATGAGGATTGGACAGGAGCAGGAGAGGATTAGGCATTTGCGGATGTTATTTCACATTATGGGACAGATGCGGAGTGAAATTTCTTATGGAAAACACACGCTGCCAGAGATATGTCTAAGCCTGTCAGAATTAAATGACAACTATTATAAAATGTGTTTTAAACGGATTTTTGAAAGGACACAGATGGAGAGCTCGTCTGCGTTTCCGGAAGTTTGGGAGGCAGAAATGAAATCTTGTCTAGAGAGGCTTCCCTTGCGTGAGGATGAGAGAAGAACGGTAGAAGAATTGCCAAAAACCTTGAATCTCCGAGAAGAGAATGGACAGGCAGGACGTGTCGGGCAGACGGAAACTTTTCTGGAGGGCAGATACAGGCAGGCGGAGGAAGCTTGCGAAAACCGGTCAAAAATGATACGCAGCGTCAGCATTTTGACAGGATTGCTTCTGGCAATTTTGCTGCTGTGATGGAACAATGTGGAGGAAGGATGAGCGTAAGTCTGATTTTTAGGATTGCAGCGGTTGGTATTTTGGTTACTATATTAAATCAAGTTTTAAAACATAGCGGAAGAGAGGAACATGCCTTTCTTATCAGTCTCGCAGGGTTAATTCTTGTTTTAACCTGGATTGTCCCTTATATATATGACCTGTTTGTGATGATGCAGGGATTGTTTGAACTATAGGGTGATGTTATACAGGTTTGACAAGGAGGAGAATGTGTATGGATATGGTGAGGGCCGGAATGATCGGCGTGGTGGGAGTGCTGCTCGCAGTGACAATA
This sequence comes from Lachnospiraceae bacterium UBA7060, assembly GCA_002493835.1. Lineage (GTDB taxonomy): Bacteria > Bacillota > Clostridia > Lachnospirales > Lachnospiraceae > UBA3282. The sequence continues at coordinate 9,614 of DLAA01000054.1, forward strand.
AAAAGCCATAAAGCGGAGTACGGCGTCTATGTGGCGATTGCTGTTTGTCTTGTTATGCTGGAATATATCGTGCGTTATTTTATGCAAATTGTATCGGGACTAGAGGTTTTAAATGGATATCTGCGGGAAAATTACAGCTATCTTACACTTCTGTTAAAGGCGGTGGGGGCTACCTACGCATGTGAGTTTTGTGCAGGGATCTGTAAGGATGCAGGTTACAGCGGAGTGGCAGGCCAGGTGGAGATGCTTGGGAAGATTTATATTCTCTCGATGGGCATGCCTGTGCTTTTGTCTCTGATGGAAAATATACAGTCGATAGCTGGATAGTTTGAAGAAAAGGAGGGGCAGATGGAAATAGAAAACAGCGCTCAAATCTGGCAGCATATGGATGCGGTCAGCGGAGATTTTAAGAGATTGTTTCCTTCTTTTTCTTTTGATATGAGGGCAGTGTTTGCTGACATCATGGAAGGAAAGCTGTGGGAGGCAGTGAAGAAGCTGGGCGGGGGCATATCCGGAGCTGTGCTGTTTGAATGGGAAGAATACCGGTCGTTATTTTTGACAATTCTGGTATTGGGAATAGCGGCGGCGGTGTTTTCCAATTTTGCAGATCTTTTTAAGGATCATCAAGTGTCAGATTTGGCTTTTTATTTTGTTTATCTGCTGCTGATTGCTGTGCTTTTAAAATTTTTTGCCGACACGGCGGGAACAGTACAGGAAATTTTGAATAATATCGCAACATTTATTAAATTGTACATTCCAACCTATGTGCTGACGGTGGGAAGCGCCTCAGGAGCGGCTTCGGCTTCCATTTATTATCAACTTCTTTTAATTGTGGTTTATTTGATCGAGTGGGGCTATCTTACGGTTTTGATTCCCGCTGTTTATATCTATGTTATGCTTGCTGTGATCAATGGGATCTGGATGGAAGAAAAACTTGCTCTGCTTCTTGAACTTGCAGAGAAGGTGATTAGAGGAAGTATGAAGGTGTCGCTTTGGCTGGTAACCGGTTTTGGACTGCTGCAGTCGATGATAGCGCCTGTTATTGACTCTTTGCAGACCTCTGCTGTAAAAAAGGCGCTCTCAGCTATGCCGGGAGTGGGAGGACTGACAGAGGGGATGTTTGAAATGGTAGTGGGGTCCGCAGTACTAGTGAAAAACAGTCTTGGTCTTTTTTTGACATTGACTCTTGTTGTACTCTGTGTAGTTCCAGTTTTGAAGATTGCTTTGATCGCGTGTGTGATCAAGATAAGTGCGGCGCTTATAGGCATCATAAGCGATAAGCGTCTGACAAACTGCGCAAGCCGGGTGGGGGAGGGAAATCTAATGCTTTTGCAGATGGTGTTAGCCTCCTTGGGTATGTTTGCGATTCAGGCTGCTATTATCAGTTATTCTACGGGACAGGCTGTGCGCTAGAGCGGAGGTGTATGGATGCTTAATCATATAAGCAGGATTGGGATATTTATGATTGCCGCTCAGGCAATGGTGCATTTCGCGCCGGGAAAACAGTATGAAAAATATATCAAGTCAGTGGCAGGAATTATTATACTGTTTCTCTTTTTAAAGCCATTTTTGCTGGTGACTAATGTAGAGTTTAAGGAGCCAGAGGCAGTCTTGGAGTGGTTGGAAGAATTGGCAGATACACCGGATATTAAGATGGAGGAGGCGGGGAGCAGTGTGGATGCAGAGGTGGTCAGACGGATGGAAGAGGAAGTGAAAAAGCTGCTAAGTCTTGATATGGAAGGAGAGGAATACTGTGTGAGCAGTGTGTCACTTCGGTTTGTGGAAGATCAGGAGTTAGAGCAAAAAAATCTTCTGTCTGAGGTGGAGGTGTGTATTGAGAAAAGGGTTGTGGAGAAAGAAGAAGGACAAATTGAGATTGAGAAGATCGTAGTCGCTGGGGAACAGAAAAAATCTCTGCCAGCGGAACTTGCTATATATCAGGAACGCTTTGCGCAGCTTTTGGGCATAGAGAAAGAAAGAGTGGAGGTGAGGCAGGTTGGGAGAAGCAAAAAAGCTTTTTGAGCGGATAAGCGGAGGTAAAAAACTCAGAAAAGACCAGTGTCTGATCTTGGTCTTGGTGGGTATGCTTTTATGTGTGATTTCACTGCCTTTGGAAAAAGAACAAACAAAGTCCGGTTTATTGGACACGACGGGGAGTAATATGAATAAAGAACAAATGTTCGATGATGAATCGGAAAATGAGGATTATGTGACACGCTGGGAGAAAAAGCTGGAGGAATGTCTTCGGTGTGTGGAGGGTGCAGGTGCAGTCCGGGTATTAATTTATGTTAGGGAGTCTGAGGAAAAGATTCTGGCAAGGGACGGCGTGGAGGAGAAGTCAGATACGACAGAGACGGATGCGGCAGGGGGAAGCCGCCATGTGCTGGAAGTCCGGCTGGATAAAGAGGCGGTTTCTACGGTGGATGAGAGAGGCGAGAGTGTGCCTTTGGTAGTCAAGACAAGATCTCCATGTGTGGAAGGAGTTGTTGTGATTGCCCAGGGGGCAGATAATGTGAAGGTGAGAGAGGACATAATCGGGGCAATACAGGTATTATTTGATGTAGACATGAATAGAATATCAGTAATTAAAATGAAAACAAATAATCAGTGAAGGGGAGAAGAAATTGAAGAACATGATCAAGAAAAACCAGATGATGATCACGGCGCTTGCCATTATGATTGCGGTGGCGGGATACCTGAATTTTGCAGGGACAAAAGTGACGGATGAGGATCTGATGAGTGTGAGCGGAGAGGTGGGGGATACCGGTCTTACGCAGGCGGATGCACAGGAGGAATACGCGTCGCTTCTTGATTTATCACAGGAGGATATCGAACAGGCTGCAGGAGATATTGAAAGTTTGGACAGTGATGTTACAATGGCCGAGAGCGGCAGTGTGGACGAGGAATTGGCGGAGGCGCTTGCCAAGGAGCAGATGGATGAGGTTCCGGGAGAGGCAGTGTTTACTTCGGCCGAGACGGCTGGTGCACTTTCTGGTGCGAAGCTTGAGAAAGAGCAGACCAGGATGCAGAATAAGGAGACTCTTTTAGAGATTATTAACAATGCCAATATCAGTGAAACCCAGAAGCAGGAAGCTGTGAACAGCATGATTTCTATGACTGATATTGCGGAGAAGGAAACGGCGGCGGAGATTTTGCTGGAGGCGAAGGGGTTTGATGACGCAATTGTCAGCATAGACGGGGACAGCGTGGATGTTGTGGTGAATACTTCTGAACTATCGGAAGCCCAGCGTGCTCAGATTGAGGACATCGTGATCCGTAAGACAGGTGTTAACGCGGATGCTGTTGTGATCAGTACGATGGAAGATGAGGAGTAATTCATCAGTGCATTGTGAAAGATTTTATGATACTATAGTAAAGTATGGTTTTTTTAGGCTGCAGCCTGCTTCAGAAATCAATACAGGATGGAGGCAAAAGATGAAGAGAGTGTTTTTGACTGTCTTGGGCAGCTTTGGGACCGGGGAGATGGAGGATGCGGAAAGCTATGGGGACGAGGAAACAAATACCCTGCTGTCCGTGTCCGCCGCCTAACCTGATGAGTTTCAGAGGATGGCTTGCTGTTTTCTGTGGAGCCACTGGCAGAGGAGTTCTGTGCAATCTCCCTGCTCTGGGGCGGAGGTGATACAGGCGTACGGTGATGGGCATGTGCGCACAGGCAATCTGATTATCTATATTTATCTGCAGACAATGTGTTCCAGATTGCCGGTTACAAGCAGGTAAGGCGGTGGTCTGGGCTGCCTGCGGATCATTACAGAGATTACAAGCCATTTTTGATGTATGGGAAAAAGTAAAACTGGAAAATCTGGGTATCAGAGATATTTTTGTGGATACCGGTGCGACGGTACTTGCCTATTTCAGGGTCAAAAGGAAGTATTCAGGATATCTATGATGTAAAATGTGGAGGATAAAGACGTGGAAACTTATGCGGATGAGATAAACAAGAGAAGAACTTTTGCGATTATTTCGCACCCAGATGCGGGAAAGACAACTCTTACTGAAAAATTTCTGCTCTACGGCGGAGCGATCAATCTGGCGGGCAGTGTGAAAGGAAAAGCTACGGCTAGACATGCAGTTTCAGATTGGATGGCAATAGAAAAGGAGAGAGGAATTTCTGTCACTTCTTCTGTGCTGCAATTTTCTTATGACGGGTTTTGTATCAATATTTTGGATACACCAGGTCATCAGGATTTCTCGGAGGATACCTACAGGACTTTGATGGCCGCAGATTCAGCGGTGATGGTGATCGATGCTTCAAAAGGCGTGGAGGCGCAGACGCGGAAGCTTTTTAAAGTCTGTGTGATGCGGCATATCCCGATTTTCACATTTATCAATAAGATGGATAGAGACGCAAACGATACCTTTGAGCTTTTGGACGATATTGAGAAGGAGTTGGGAATTGCCACCTGTCCTATCAATTGGCCCATTGGCTCCGGCAAGAATTTTAAGGGTGTTTATGAGAGGGAGAGCAGGTGTGTTATCACTTACTCAGACACGGAAAAGGGAACGAAGGAGGGACATGCCACCAGAATTCCCATGGAAGATAAGGAAGCGCTGACAGCGCAGATTGGCGAAGATTTTTTGTCCCAGCTTACTGACGAAATAGAGCTTTTAGACGGGGCAAGCGCTGCTTATGATTTGGAGGAGATTCAAGCGGGAGAGTTGACGCCGGTATTTTTTGGCTCAGCGCTTACTAATTTCGGAGTAGAAATATTTTTACAGCATTTCTTAAAAATGACTACCGCACCGCTGCCGCGTAAAGCGGATGTGGGGCTGATTGATCCTGCTTCACATGATTTTTCTGCATTTGTATTTAAGATTCAGGCCAATATGAATAAGGCGCATCGTGACAGAATAGCGTTTATGCGTATCTGTTCCGGGAGATTTGATGTGAATAAGGAAGTGCGGCATGTACAGGGGGGGCGTGTGCTTCGTCTGTCGCAGCCTCAGCAGATCATGGCAGATGAGAGAAAAATTTTAAGCGAAGCCTATGCGGGGGATATTATAGGTGTCTTTGATCCGGGGATTTTTTCCATAGGAGATACGGTTTGCATGCCGGGCGAGCAGTTTGTATACGAAGGCATTCCAACTTTTGCACCGGAGCACTTCGCCAGAGTCAGACAGGTAGATACCATGAAGCGCAAGCAGTTTGTCAAGGGCATTATGCAGATTGCTCAGGAGGGCGCCATCCAGATTTTTCAGGAGTTTAATACGGGAATGGAGGAAATTATCGTTGGCGTAGTCGGCGTTTTGCAATTTGATGTGCTGAAATATCGTCTCGAGAATGAATACAATGTGGAAATTAAATTGGAAAACCTTCCCTATGAGTACATTCGATGGATTGAGAATAAAGATATTGATTTAGACAAGCTGACAGGTACTTCAGATATGAAAAAGATTAAGGACTTGAAGGATAATCCGCTTCTGCTTTTTGTCAATCAATGGAGCATCGGCATGACGCTGGACCGGAATGAGGGACTGATATTGTCGGAGTTTGGACAGGCGTAAGAGACAGGGGCGGACTGTGAGAAGAGGAGTGACTGCGGATGAAGAAAATCGGTATACTTCTGCTTGGCATGTTAGCTCTGACCGGTGCCCTGTATCTAGCGGGACAGAGATTGTCCAGGACGGAAAGGAATCATTACACACAGGAAGATGTAGGAGCGGGACAGGCGGTCCGGCAGGTACCGGAGCAAGTGCTTTCGCAGGTGGACGAAGAACTGCGCGAAGAGCAGCGTGACTGCTATGCATTTGGAAAACTTTCAGAGGAAGAGCAGGAAGTTTATCTGGAAATACTGGAAGCTTTGACCAAATTTCAGGAAAATGTGAGACTTTCCAGCTGCGACAAAGAATTGATCTCCCGTGTATTCCAGTGTGTGCTAAATGATCATCCAGAAATTTTTTATGTGGAAGGATACAGTTATACAGAGTATACATTGGGGAGCCTTCTGAAGAAGGTGACTTTTACAGGAAGCTACTGTTTCAGCCAGAAGGAAGTGGAAGAAAAGCAGCGGCAGATAGATGATTACGTAAATCGATGTCTGGCCGGGATACCGGAAAATGCCGATGAGTACGGAAAGGTAAAATATATCTATGAATATTTGATCCATCATACAGACTATGATGCAGATGCAAAGAACAGCCAGAATATATGTTCCGTTTTCCTGGAGAGGAAGTCCGTCTGTCAGGGATATGCGAAGGCCACACAATATCTTTTAAACAGGGCAGGTATATTTGCAACGCTGGTTTTGGGACGTGTGGTTGGAGGAGAGGGACATGCCTGGAATCTTGTGCGGATTGATGGGGAATACTACTATGTGGATACCACTTGGGGAGATGCTTCTTATCAGGCGGTTGGCGGCAGCAGCTATCCTATTGAGAAAATTCCAACCATCAATTATGATTATCTTTGTGTAACCACAGAGCAGATGATGGCGACTCACACACCGGATAATGTGGTGGAGCTGCCACAGTGTACAGCGATGGATGCCAATTTTTATGTGAGAGAGGGAGCATATTTCACAGATTGGGATGAAGAAAAGGTAGAAAAAATCTTTGCGGACGGCTATGAGAGAGGAGATACCTATGTGACGCTGAAATGTGATGGAGAGGACATCTATAGGCTGATGCAGGAGACGCTGATTGAAGAACAAGGAATTTTTCGCTATTTGGATTGTCCAGATAAGACGGTGTCCTATGTGGAAAACGAAAAACAGTATAGTTTAAGCTTTTGGCTATAAGCTTATGTTTTGAGGAGGGACGGACGGTACCAGGTGGAATAGGGCTAGGCAAAAGTGAGAAATTTTGGTATACTTAAGCCGTTAAATCAAATATGGAAATAGACATGGGAGAAGAGTGAAAATAAAATTTTTACTCAGCAGGTTTGTGACTGCGCGTTGCTTGCACAAACATTGCGTTTATGCAAGCAGCGCAGAAATGAGGACGAAAATGGGACAGGAAGCAGATAACAGCGGATATGAATTGCGGGAAGAGAAGGCAGGCACGGTTAAAATTGCGGATGATGTGGTGGCGATGATAGCAGCGCTGGCGGCTACAGAGGTGGACGGTGTTGCAGCTATGGCTGGAAATCTTACAAATGAACTTTTGAGCCGGGTTGGCGTCAGAGGTCTCTCTAAAGGATCGAGAGTGGATGTATCTGGGAAAAAAGTTAAGGTGGAGCTCGCGATTACTATGGAGTATGGATATAATATTCCGGCGACGTGCCAGAAGGTGCAGACTAAGGTAAAGAGCGCGATAGAGAATATGACCGGACTTGAAGTGATGGATGTTAATATTCGTATTGCTGGAATTAATGTGACAAAAGAAAAGTAGGACGAGTGGTTGGCTATGAGCAGAAGAGAGTTGCGTGAGCAGATATTCAAATTGCTGTTTCGGGTGGAGTTTAACAAAATGGAGGACATGCCTGAGCAGGAGCAGCTGTTCTTTGAGGATGAAGATGCCGCAAAGGATGAGGATGCCATCTATATTTCAGACAAATATCACAAAATTTCTGAAAAATTATCCGAGATTGATTCCCAACTGAATGAGAAGGCAGAGGGGTGGAACACTGGCAGGATGAGTAAGGTTGATTTGACGATCCTGCGTCTGGCCGTCTATGAAATCTGTTATGATGAGGATGTTCCCACCAGCGTGGCAATTAATGAGGCTGTGGAACTTGCCAAGAAATTTGGACAGGATGCCTCCTTCGGATTTGTGAATGGCGTTTTGGCAAAATTTGCATAAGGCGGGAAACCGGATGCAGAATGTATATACAGTGGCGCAAGTCACTTCTTATATTAGAAATATGTTCACTCAGGACTTTATGCTCCATAGAGTACGGATACGCGGTGAGGTGAGCAATTGTAAATATCATACCTCAGGGCATGTTTATTTCACGTTAAAAGACGCGAAAAGTACGATAGCATGTGTTATGTTTTCTTCGGACAGAAAGGGAATGCCCTTTCACATGACGGAAGGGCAGCAGGTCATTGTGACTGGCACCGTGGATGTCTATGAGCGAGACGGCAGGTACCAAATGTATGCCAGGCAGATTGAACTGGACGGTATAGGCGCGCTCTATGAAAGATATGAAATGCTAAAAGCGGAGCTTGCAGAGAGGGGGATGTTTGCTGAACAGTATAAGCAGCCAATTCCTCGATATATCAGGACGCTGGGCGTGGTGACGGCCGAGACAGGAGCGGCGGTGCGCGATATTATAAACATCACCTCCAGGAGAAATCCTTACGTGCAGATTATCCTCTATCCGGCTATAGTGCAGGGGGAAGCAGCTGTGCCGAGCATTGTAAATGGAATCCGTGCATTGGAAAAACGCAAGGTGGACGTGATTATCGTAGGGAGAGGCGGCGGCTCCATCGAAGATCTATGGGCATTCAACGAGGAGGCGGTGGCACAGGCTGTCTTTGACTGCAGCGTTCCGATTATTTCTGCGGTGGGACATGAGACGGACGTGACTATCACGGATTTTGTGGCGGATCTGCGGGCGCCGACTCCCTCTGCAGCGGCGGAGCTGGCGGTGTGGGATTTCGGGCAGATGGAGGAGCGGATGGCTGAGTATGCTTATACGATGCAGCATCTGTGCAGAAGAACAATACAGAGCTATCGTAACAGTGTGGAGCAGTATAGTGTGAGACTGCGTTACTTAAGTCCTATAAATACTCTGCGGACAAAGAGGACACAGGCGGTATCGCTGGAGGAACGCTTACATGCGGCTATGGAGAGAAGACTGCAGGAGGCACGGCACCGGCTTGCGCTTTACGCGGAGCGGATGAATGGACTTTCACCGTTGGAAAAGTTGAGTCAAGGCTACGCGTATGCGGCGGATGTTTTTGGCAGAACCATTTCTTCGGTGGAGCAGGTAAATCCTGGAGAGCAGATCAGGGTTTACGTGAAGGATGGCAGTTTATTGGCAAAGGTGCAGGAGAAGAAATATGGCTAAAGAAGCGAGAGAGAATCAGGAGGAACAGCCGTTATCTTTAGAAGAGGCATTTATGCAGCTGGAAGAAGTGATCAGTCATTTGGAGAAGGAGGAGATTACTCTGGAAGAATCTTTTGCGGAGTATAACCGAGGGGTGGCGCTTCTGGCGAAGTGCAATGAGACCATTGACCATGTGGAAAAAAAAGTGCTTAAGATCAATGAGGATGGAGGACTGGATGAATTTTAAGGAAGAACTGGCAGAAAAAACCGGCGAAGCAGAGAAAATAGTAAAGGAGTATCTGCCAAAGCCGGAAGGTTTTCAGAGTAAGGTCCTGGAGGCAATGGGTTACGCGGTATCGGCGGGAGGTAAAAGGCTTCGTCCTCTTTTGATGGCAGAGACTTCGTCTCTGTTCGGAGAGCCGGGAAAAAAGCTTTCTTGTTTTATGGCGGCTATTGAGTTTATCCACACTTACTCCCTGATACACGATGACCTGCCTGCTTTAGATAATGACGATTACCGGAGAGGCAGGAAGACGACCCATGTGGTTTACGGAGAAGATATTGCCATCATTGCTGGAGACGGCCTGTTGAATTATGCTTTTGAGACAGCGCAGCGTGCTTTTGAGACGGCGGCGGGGGTTGAAGAGTATCAACGGATTGGGCATGCTTTACAGATTTTAGGAAGAAAGGCCGGTGTCTATGGAATGATTGGCGGGCAGTGCGCGGATCTTTTGGCAGAAAAGCCAGGGGCTGTGTTGACCGAGGAGACGCTTCATTTTATACATGAAAACAAAACAGCCGCGCTAATTCAAGCGGCGATGACAATCGGCGCTGTTCTTGCGGGAGCGGATGAAAAAGAAGTGGAACAGGTGGAAAAGAGTGCGGGAAATATTGGAGTTGCTTTTCAGATTCAGGATGATATTCTGGATGTGACAAGCAGTCTGGAAGTATTAGGGAAGCCGGTAGGGAGCGATGAGAAGAACCACAAGCTGACCTATGTGACGATGCACGGCTTGGAGGAGTCAAAAAAAAGGGTGAGAGAACTTTCTGAAGAGGCAGTAGCGGTTTTGCAGTCTTTTGAGAAGAGGAATCTCTTTCTGGAGCAGCTGGTGGAACAATTGATCTACAGAGAAAAATAAGGGGCATACGTATGTTGTTGGAGCAGATAGTGCAGACAAATGATATCAAACAGATTGCGCCGGAGGATTACAGCGCATTAGCGGGGGAGATCAGGGAGTTTTTGATTCGGAGCATCAGTGAGACAGGTGGGCATCTGGGATCTAATCTGGGAGCGGTGGAACTTACCATGGCGCTCCATTTATTTTTAAATCTGCCGGAGGATAAACTGATCTGGGATGTGGGGCATCAATCTTACACTCATAAAATTCTCACCGGCCGTCGTGATGGGTTTGTAAACCTGCGGAAGTTCGGTGGTATGAGCGGTTTTCCTAAGCGGAAGGAGAGCGATTGTGACTGTTTTGATACCGGGCACAGTTCCACATCCATATCGGCTGGGCTCGGCATGGTAAAGGCCAGGGATATTCAGGGGGGGAATAACACCATTGTCTCTGTGATCGGTGATGGTTCTCTTACAGGGGGTATGGCCTATGAGGCATTGAATAATGCTTCCCGCCTGGAGACAAATTTTATTATTGTTTTGAATGATAATGATATGTCTATTTCCGAGAATGTAGGCGGTATTTCGAAATATTTAAATAATATTCGGACGGCAGACATGTATCTGGATTTGAAGGAGGGGATATATAATTCTCTTCGAAGCAAGCCAAAATACGGCGATAAGGTGGTAAGCCAGATCAGGCGTGCCAAGAGCAGCTTTAAGCATCTGGTAGTGCCGGGTATGTTTTTTGAGGATATGGGGATTACTTATTTGGGTCCGGTAGATGGACATAATATTCAGGATATGGTACATATCTTCCGGGAGGCCAGAAAAGTAAAGAAGGCGGTGCTTGTTCATGTGATTACCCAGAAGGGCAGGGGTTATGCGCCGGCGGAACGGCATTCTGCCAGATTCCATGGGGCGGAGCCTTTTGATATTGAGACGGGGATACCTAAATTTCCAAAAGCGAAAGCTAATTATACGGACATTTTCTCTACAGTTATGTGCAAACTGGGACAGAGGGATGAGAAGGTGGTGGCGATCACGGCGGCTATGCCGGACGGTACTGGGTTGAAACGCTTCCGGAATATGTATCCGGACAGGTTCTTCGATGTAGGCATCGCAGAAGAACATGCGGTGACCTTTGCTGCTGGATTGGCCGCAGGCGGTTTAAAGCCCATAGTGGCAATATATTCCTCCTTCTTACAGAGGGCCTATGACCAGATCCTGCATGACGTCTGTATTCAGAATCTGCCGGTGGTGTTCTGTATTGACAGGGCTGGGCTTGTGGGAAGCGATGGAGAGACACATCAAGGTATATTTGATTTGTCTTATTTGTCCTCTATACCGAATATGCACGTGATGGCACCCAAGAATAAGTGGGAACTTTCCGATATGATAAAATTTGCAGTTGGATTTGGCGGCCCTATCGCTATTCGATATCCCAGAGGAGAGGCATTCGACGGCTTGAAAGAAAAAAGGGCGCCAATTGTCTACGGAAAGGGTGAGCCCATTTTCGAGGAGAAAGATATTCTCTTGCTGGCGGTGGGCAGCATGCTGGTGGTGGCACTTTCTGTGCGGGAGCGTTTGAAAGAGAAGGGATATGCCTGCTCGCTTGCAAATGCCAGATTCGTGAAACCCATCGATGAGGATTTGATCCGAGAGGCGTGCAAAAGCCACAGCCTGATTGTCACCATGGAGGAGAATGTTGCAAGCGGCGGTTTTGGGGAACGCGTCAGGGCTTTTGTGGATTCCCTGCATGTGGAGACAAGGGTGCTTGGCATCTCTATTCCTGACGAATATGTGGAGCATGGCAATGTAGAACTTTTAAAACAGGAAACTGGAATTGATGCTGCGTCTGTGGAGGAGAAGGTGCTCTCAGCTTATCGAGGGATGATGGATGGGCAGGCATTATGAAAGAACGACTGGATGTGATCTTAGTCAGACAGGGATTCGCACCTTCCCGAGAGAAGGCGAGGGCGCTTCTCATGGCGGGCAGCGTGTTCGTGGACAATCAGAGAGAAGACAAGGCAGGAACCTTGTTTGACGAGAATAAGATAACGATTGAAGTGAAGGGAAAACCGCTTCCTTATGTGAGCCGCGGCGGTCTAAAACTGGAGCGCGCCATTGATCAATTTCCAATCTCTTTGGAGAATAAAGTATGCATGGATATTGGCGCTTCCACTGGCGGTTTTACAGACTGTATGCTGCAAAATGGCGCGTGCAAAGTATATGCCATTGATGTGGGGCACGGCCAGCTCGCTTGGACGCTTCGCAATGACGAGCGAGTGATATGCATGGAGAAGACAAATTTCCGCTATGTGACAGAAGAGATGATAGATGAGCCCATTGATTTTGCTTCGGTGGATGTCTCTTTTATTTCTCTCACAAAAATTCTGATTCCGGCAAGAAACCTTCTGCGTGGAGAAGGGCAGATGGCGTGTCTGATAAAACCCCAGTTTGAGGCTGGGCGGGATAAGGTTGGCAAGAAGGGTGTGGTGCGGGATGAGAAGGTTCACAGTGAGGTGGTACATCGGATTGTTGACTATGCGGATATGATCGGGTTTACAGTGAAGGGACTGACTTATTCTCCCATCAAAGGACCGGAAGGAAATATTGAATATTTGATGTGGCTGGAGAAACGAATGCAGATTTCAGAGGAAGTATTGGCTTTGTCGGAGAAAGAGGCGATAGATGCTCTTTCGGAGATTTTTTCGCGGGAGAGTGGATTCTCCCGCCGGGAAGAGACGGCGGCGCGGATAGAAGAGATCATAGCACAGGCCCACGTGGCGCTTGATGAGGCGTAATAGCGGATGAAGAAGTTTTTTTTGATTACCAATGAGGCGAAGGATCCTCAAGGGGTATTTACAAATAGAATAGCAAATGTTATTAAAAAGAATGGCGGGGAAGCTGTCTGTGTTGAAAATGAGAAACAGGTACTTGCTAGAGGCGGGGAGGCCGGGATAGACTGTGCGCTGGTGCTTGGCGGGGACGGCACGCTTCTTCGGGCGGCTAGAAATCTGATGGACAGCGGCATTCCCCTACTGGGAATCAACCTGGGAACGCTGGGGTATCTTGCGGAGGTAGAGAGCGGCTGTGCTGAGGAGGCAATAGGGAGACTGATTCAGGATAAGTATGCCAGGGAGGAGCGCATGATGCTTTCCGGCAGTATTTTGGCAAAGAAAGCAGGAGAAGAGAGAAAAGCCGTAAAAGGGGAAAAAGAGGAAAAAGAGGAAAATGTGGAATGTCAGTATGCGCTAAATGACATCGTGATTTCCAGGTGCGGCACTTTGCAGATCTTGAATGTCCGTATTTATGTGAATGACCAGTTTTTGAATGATTACTGTGCAGATGGCGTGATTGTAGCTGCGCCCACAGGTTCTACGGGGTACAATCTCTCCGCGGGAGGACCTATCGTGGAGCCTTCTGCAAATCTTCTGCTCTTGACGCCGATTTGTCCCCATACACTGAATACCCGCAGTATCGTGTTTTCGCCGGAGGATGAGATCACAGTAGAGATTCCCACAGGAAAAGACGGCAATGAGCAGGTGGTGGAGGCAAATTTTGATGGCAGTTATAAAGTAACGCTGCGTACTGGGGACCGCATTTTAATTCGTAGGGCTGATAAAACGACAGGGATTGTGAGACTGAATACGGAAAGCTTTTTGTCGGTACTGCATAAAAAAATGAGTGAAGTTTAGAAAGAAGGATTCAAGCGTGTTATGAAAAAGAAGAGACACGAGCGGATTATAGATTTGATCACACAGTATGAAGTGGAGACGCAGGAGGAGCTGGTGGAGAGACTCCGTGGAGAGGGATATGAGGTTACGCAGGCTACAGTTTCCAGAGATATCAGGGAACTGAAACTTTCTAAGATCCCAAATGGCAGGGGACGGCAAAAATATGTCACATTTGACGGGGAAGAAGGCCATTTGGGTGATAAGTACGGCAGAGTGTTAAAGGAGGGCTATGTGTCTATGGATCTGGCACAGAACCTTTTGGTCTTAAAGACGGTATCCGGTATGGCCATGGCGGTGGCAGCGGCAGTGGATGCTATGAAAATAGAAGAGGTTGTGGGATGTATCGCCGGAGATAATACGGTGATGATGGCTATGCGAAGTGAACAGGATGCCCGGATCGTGATGGAGAAGATCGGCAGAATGGTGGGGTAGATCGAAAATGTTACAGAGTTTACATGTGAAAAATCTGGCACTGATTGATGAGACAGAAGTTATCTTCGGCGGGGGATTGAATATTCTCACCGGAGAGACAGGTGCGGGTAAGTCTATCATTATTGGTTCCATCAATTTGGCGCTGGGAGCTAAGGCAGACAAGGATATGGTCCGATCAGGGGCGGAGTACGCTCTTGTGGAGCTGGTGTTTACTTTGGAGGATCCTGGACAGATTCAGGCGATACGGGAATTGGAACTTCCCATTGAGGAAGGGCAGATTATTCTTCAGAGAAAGATCATGGGAAACCGGAGTCAGTGCAGGGTGTGCGGGGAGACTGTGACAGCTAAGCAGCTTCGGCAGCTCTCGGAGATTTTGATCGATATTCACGGACAGCATGAACATCAGTCTCTCTTAAAAGAAGCTAAGCAGCTTGAGATATTGGATGCTTATGCGGGTGCGGAGCTTTCGAAAAAGAAGGAGGAGCTGCGGGAGATTTACCGGCAGTACAGGGATAAGCAAAGGGAGCTGTCAGAAAACGAAGTGGATGAGGAAACGCGAAAGAAAGAGTGCGCCCTGGCGGAGTTTGAATGCCGGGAAATTGAGGAGGCCAGACTTATACCGGGGGAGGATGAGGAGGTTGAGAAAGCCTACCAGCGGATGAACAACACGAAAAAGATTGAGGAGGCGGCGGTCAGTGCCCATACTCTCTGCGGGTATGAAAACGATGGGGCTGGCAGCGCTATCAGCAGGGCACTTCGGGAAATTAAAGCAGTTTCCGTTTATGATGAGACTTTGCAGGAGTATGAAAGGCAGCTTCTGGATATCGATAGCCTTTTGAACGATTATAACAGAGGGATGGCTGGATATTTGTCGGGGCTTGAGTTTGACGCCGGGCAGTTTGAGCAGACTGAGAGGCGGTTAAATCTTTTGAATCACTTAAAGTCTAAATATGGCAATACGGTGGAAAAGATTTTGGAATATGGGGAGCATGCCCGGGAGACCATAGAGAAATATCGGGATTATGACGCATACAGAGAAGCGCTGGCAAAAGAGACAGAGAAATGGAAAAAGAAGGCGCTTTCTGCAGCGGGAGAAATATCAAAGCTGCGCAAAAAAAACGCGCAGTCACTCTCAGAGCAGATGCGGCTTGCTCTTTCTGATCTCAATTTTGAACAGGCAGTTTTTGAGATACGGGTGGATGCCGGAGAGGAGAGGCTGGGAGAAAATGGCTTGGATCAGGTGCGGTTTTTAATATCTACCAATCCTGGAGAGCCTGTAAAGGAGCTTGCACAGGTAGCCAGCGGCGGTGAACTTTCACGGATTATGCTGGCACTCAAGACTGTGCTTGCTGACAAGGATGAGATTGAAACATTGATTTTTGATGAGATTGACACAGGTATCAGCGGCAGGACGGCCTGGAAGGTTTCAGAAAAGATGGGCATCCTTGGGAAGGGCCACCAGCTGATCTGTATTACACATTTGCCGCAGATTGCAGCCATGGCTGATACGCACTACGTGATAGAGAAGCAGGTGACGAAGAATAGATCTGTTACGCAGATCCGAAAACTCGGAAAAAAAGAGAGCGTGGAGGAGCTTGCCAGAATGCTGGGAGGTGACGTTATAACAGAGAATGCATTGAAAAATGCTGAAGAAATGAAAGAATTGGCAGGAAAAACAAAGCAATATTAAATTAAAAAATAAGATTCTTCACATACTAGAAAGGACATACTGTAATGTGTGTCCTTTTTTCGCGAATAAGCAGAGCCAGAAGTGGAACGTAGACTGTGGACGAGAGACATGAATGTCTCGAGTCTGTGTATTCGCGCGGATGATAGATATAAAAGAGAGGAATGGGAAGAGTGGGTAATTCAATATATATGACCAGACAACAGCAGAGAAGATACAGGAGTTTTTTGTGGCTGCTTCTTTTGGCAGGTGTAGCAGCGCTTCTTTTTACGGTGTATGTTTCCTATTGGGATAAAATTCCATCACAGATTAAGATTCGTGCAGGCGTGGAGCAGGAATTTGATTTTCGGGTGCCTGTTTCTGGAGAAATTTACCGCACATCACAGGAAGCGGCACCTGTGGCCGCCGTGACGGATGTAGATATGGCGGATGAGGAGTCATATCTGCAGACCCATGATGAGAGAGCAGAAAGCCTCCACGTAGACTTTGCACATACCGTAAAATTGAAGGCAAATGAGATCGATACTTATCAGATGGATCTGAAGCTGTTTGGCGTATTTCCTTATAAAAATGTGGATATTGAAGTGATTCAGGATAAAATGCTGATACCTTCAGGGATTCCTATTGGTATTTACGTTAAGACGGACGGTGTGCTTGTGGTGGGGATAGGTGAATTTGAGAGCAGCGAGGGAGATACAATTTCACCTGCCAGATATGTGCTGCAGAAAGGGGATTATATTTTAAAGAGTAATGGGGAGACGGTGGAGAATAAGAAACAGTTTATCAGTATGGTGGAGGCGTCCGAGGGGGAAGATATGGTGCTCACTATCAGACGTAATAATGAAATAACTGATGTTATGATTAATGCTGGAAAAAACCGCTTGGAGGAGTGGAAGCTTGGAATTTGGATAAGAGATAATGCACAGGGAATTGGCACTATGACCTATGAGGGGACAGACAGTACTTTCGGCGCTCTGGGACACGGCATCAACGACGTGGATACCTCCATATTGATGAATCTGGAGGAGGGAACACTCTATAAGACAGAGATTGTGGGAATTACCAGAGGGACTAATGGCGCACCCGGGGAATTGACGGGATACATTGAATACGACAGCGATAATGTAATTGGAGAGATCACAGAAAACACGACGGAGGGAATTTTCGGGGTTTGTGATGAGGAAGTTGTGGCGAATTCTATCTATGAACCTGTTCCCATCGCGTTAAAGCAGGAAATTGAGCTGGGACCTGCCCAGATTATCTGTTCTGTCTCGGGAGAGCCGGAATTTTATGATGTGGAGATTGTGGAGGTTAATTTGGAGCATGAGAATGTCAATCGGGGTATCGTGATTCGGGTGGTAGACGAAAAACTTTTGATGTTGACAGGTGGAATTATACAAGGAATGAGCGGCAGTCCCATCATTCAGAACGGGAAGCTGGCAGGAGCCGTCACACATGTGCTTGTAAATGATTCCACAAAAGGGTATGGGATTTTTATTGAGGAGATGCTGATACATTAAAAGGAGCGGCAGAAGTAATATTTTCATTAGATATAGAAGCAGCTAGCTGTGGGATACCGTTGCCGATGGCGGCTGCTTTTTCCTTGCTGATTTTATAAATTGATATTGCCGGCTGTGATGAGAAAATAATATGAAAAAACGGACCGAAAAACTGTCACTTGTCCTTTATAAGGATGTTAAAATATGATATAAGATTTGTACAGTGTTAATAAAAATTGGAATAAACGATCAAAATGAGTCGAGCGTTCAGGCGGCTTTTATCATATAATTATGATGTGAATTTTATATTTTATATAAAGAGATATGGAACAAAAAATATTTTTGAATGACCAAGGAGGAATGATAATGAATTATTCAGAGGATGCGAGTAAGCAATATCACATTCAGGTCGGAGAAGGAGATGTTGGGAAATATGTAATTCTTCCCGGAGATCCGAAGCGTTGTGAGAAGATTGCAAAGTATTTTGACGATGCCGTGCTGATGGCAGACAGCCGCGAATATGTGACTTATACCGGTTATCTGGACGGCGTCAAAGTCAGTGTCACCTCTACCGGAATCGGAGGGCCGTCTGCTTCCATTGCCATGGAGGAGCTGGTCAAGGCTGGCGCGGATACCTTTGTACGTGTGGGAACGTGCGGCGGGATGCAGCTGGATGTGAAAAGCGGGGATCTGGTGATCGCCACCGGAGCGATTCGTATGGAAGGCACCAGCAGAGAGTATGCCCCCATCGAGTTTCCGGCAGTGGCTCATATTGAAGTAGTCAATGCGTTGATTGCATCGGCGGGTAAGCTGGGAAAAGAATTTCATGTTGGCGTCGTACAATGTAAGGATGCATTTTACGGACAGCATGAACCGGAGTCCATGCCGGTAAGCTATGAGCTGCTTCCCAAATGGGAAGCGTGGAAGCGTCTGGGATGTCTTGCGTCTGAGATGGAGTCGGCAGCGCTGTTTGTTGCGGCCAGCAAGCTGCATGTGCGTGCAGGTTCTGTTTTCCTCGTGGTGGCAAACCAGGAGAGGGAGCGGGAAGGAATGGATAATCCGGTGGTCCATGACACAGATATGGCGATTCGGGCGGCTGTAGAAGCACTCCGGAAACTCATAAATGAAGATCGGAAAGGAGGAAGATGATGGAAAAAACACAGATACAGGAATTGATCCGCACAGCGATGGAACAGCTCACTTATTCGTACGCCCCCTATTCTCATTTTCAGGTAGGGGCGGCGCTGCTTGCGAAAAATGGGACGATATACAAAGGATGTAACATTGAAAACGCAGCATATACGCCATCTAACTGTGCTGAGCGTACGGCGTTTTTCAAAGCAGTCAGTGAAGGTGTGAAAGACTTTGCGGGTATCTGTGTGGTGGGCGGTATGAATGGGATTCTGACGGACTTGACTCCGCCCTGCGGGGTATGCCGTCAAGTTATGATGGAATTTTGTGATCCGGAGACTTTTGAGATTGTTCTCGCAACGGACACGGAACATTACCAGGTATTTTGTTTAAAAGAATTGCTGCCCATGGGTTTTGGTCCGGGCAATCTGACAGAATAAATCCATACATAAGTGTTGATACGGGTAAGAGCGTCAAATATGCTTTAAGTGCAGTGAACTGCTCTGACATGGAGGATTTGTGTATTTGAAAAAGGATGGAACAGATATGGAAGCATTATGATAAGGAGACATTTGTTATGCAGAAATATAATCGTGTATTTGTAGTCGTTATGGATTCTCTCGGCGTGGGAGAGATGATGGATTCTGCAGAGTACGGAGATGCGGGTGTGAATACGCTGGAGCACATCTCTCAGTCTGTGGATACCTTTGAGATTCCCAATCTCAGAAAGCTCGGGATTGCGAATCTGTGCAGCTTAAAACAGGTGAAACCAGTAGAAAAGCCACTTTCCTATTTTGCGAAACTCAATGAGAGAAGCTGTGGTAAGGATACTATGACCGGGCACTGGGAGATGATGGGCTTGGAGGGGAAAAAGCCTTTTCAAACTTTTACAGACACCGGGTTTCCCCCAGAGCTGATTAGAGAGCTGGAGGAAAGGACGGGACACAAGGTCATTGGCAACAAGAGTGCTAGTGGAACTGAGATTTTGGAGGAACTCGCTGAGGAAGAGATTGCAACGGGGCATATGATCGTCTATACGTCCGCGGATTCTGTACTGCAGATCTGTGGAAATGAAGAGACCTTTGGACTAGATGAGCTTTACCGCTGCTGTGAGATCGCCAGAGATATCACAATGAAGGACGAGTGGAAGGTAGGGCGGGTCATTGCAAGACCTTATGTGGGAAAGAAAAGGGGTGAGTTCAAGAGGACCAGCAACCGCCATGATTATGCTCTGAAACCTTTTGGGAAGACAGCGCTGGATGCGCTGAAAGAGGGAGGACTGGATGTGATCTCCATTGGCAAGATCAAAGATATTTTTGATGGTGAGGGGATTACCAGGGCACTGAAGTCTCAAAGTTCCGTTCATGGTATGGAGCAGACGATTGAGGTTGCCAAAGAAGAGTTTCATGGCCTATGTTTTGTAAATCTGGTAGATTTTGATGCATTGTGGGGACACAGAAGAAATCCGCAGGGTTACGCACAGGAGATTGAAAAATTTGACCGAAATCTGGGTGTGTTGTTAGAGCTACTGAAAGAGGACGACCTTCTGATCATTACGGCGGATCATGGCAACGATCCGACTTACACCGGTACGGATCATACAAGAGAGAAAGTGCCATTTTTGGCTTACTCTCCGTCCATGCAGGGAAGCGGGGTTCTTCCGGAAACAGATACTTTTGCGGTGATTGGGGCGACCGTGGCAGACAATTTTGGAGCTGCCATGCCGGAGGGAACCATCGGATATTCACTTTTAGAGGAGCTTGTATGAAGCAGGCGGGGGTAATTGCAGATGAATGAAGCGGTCAGACAGATCCAGAAATTGGACAGAGAACACAAAATCTATTTGGAGACATATTTTGCGGGAGCGCCTTTCTGGCTCATGGATGCGTTTCAGGTAATCCGGATGCCTCCAAACAAAACCTTTATTGTGGAGGGAGAGGATGCGGAGGATATCTACATTCTTCTGCGGGGAGCGGTAGTGGCACAGGAGCACCGGGTTAAAGACATGATTTATGGTTTTATCCGTTTTTATCCAATTGAGGTGTTTGGGGTCATGGAACTTATGCTGGAGATGGAGAAATATCGGACGACGCTGGTGACAACAGAGGAGAGTGTCTTTTTAAAGACCAGCCGGAAGATGTTTGGAAAATGGTTTGAGCATGATTTCTGCGCATATCGGATGGAAACTAAAAAAGTGGGAAGATATCTTTTGGAGCAGGCTCGGAAGGAACGATTGTATGTGTTGATACAGGGCGTGGAGAGAATTTACCTGGTGCTTTACAAGATGTATCAATCCTACTCCAGGGACGGGCAGTGCAGCCTTTACATAAGCCGAAAGGATTTTACGCAGACGACAGGATTATCAGAACGGACAGTTACACGGACGCTGAAAGCATTGGAGGAGAAAGGATGTATCACCAGAGAAGGGTGGCGGATCCGGATGAGCGAAGCGCAGTATCAGATGATACGGGGACTGTTGGAAGACAAACTGTATGAGTTTGAAGAGATCATATTATAAGCAGGAGAAATGAGAAAATGAAGAAAAAATTACAGTTCGTATTGTTCGAGGGAACAGCACATACACCAGCAGCAAATGGAAAGATTTTTGTGAAGTTGAAGTAGATTTATGGAACAAGGTAAGATTACAATAAAAAGTGTACTGGCGGCAGTCTTTGGAGTTCTGCTGGTGGGAATCGGCGTGGCATTCAACAACTGCGCTGGTTTCGGAAACGACTCTGTGGGGATTGTCTATGATGGGATTCGCATGTTTGGCGGTATGGATCAGACGCAGCTTGGCATGGCATCCAACGTAGTGAATCTGTCACTGCTGGTATTGCTTTTTTTTATCGGAAGACGCTATGTGAGCGTTGGCACGCTTGTCTATCTGCTGCCATATGGGTTCTGCGTGGATACAGGTAACTTTTTGTACCGTCTGTTTGCCTTCTCGGAGAGCACGGGCATAAGAGTGGTATTCAGTGTAATCGGATGTATGCTGTTGTGCCTGGGCGTCGCGATCTATATCACTGTAGATATCGGTGTAGATCCCTTTACCGGTATCGTGCTGGTGATGCGTGATACATTGAAAAAAGAGTATCGCTATGTCAAGATTGGATTTGACATTACCTTGATCGCGATCGGCACGGCTCTGGGCGGGAAACTAGGGGTAGTGACAGTTATCACCGCGTTTTCCGTGGGGCCGATGATCCAGTTCTTTTGCGGACTTTTAAAGAAATACTGTTTAAAAAGTGAAAATGTAATAAACTAAAAAATTTTAAGGATAAAAGAGCAAGAGAGCAAAAGGTTAAAAGATCCATAAGTTGCAAATGAAAATACTAGGAGGGAAAAATATGTCTAATATACCAACTGCACATAATGGTGCGAAACAGGGTGATTTTGCGAAAACCGTTCTGATGCCGGGCGACCCGCTCAGAGCAAAATATATTGCGGAGACTTATTTGGAGAGTCCCAGGCAGGTGACTGCGGTGAGAAATATGTTCGGCTATACGGGAACCTATCACGGAAAAGAGATTTCCATTATGGGCGCAGGTATGGGTATGCCGTCCATCGGCATCTATTCTTATGAACTGTTCAACTTTTACGATGTGGATAACATCATCCGTATTGGTTCTGCGGGAGCTCTGCAGGATCATATCAAACTGATGGATGTCGTTATTGGCATGGGAGCCTGCACGGATTCCAACTATGCTTATCAGTATGGACTTCCGGGCACTTTTGCACCGATTGCAGACTATGAGCTGATGAGCCGCGCTATCAAAGCGGCAAAGGAGCAGGGGACTAATGTGGTGGTCGGAAATGTGTTGTCCTCAGATGTATTCTACAATCAGTATGAGAAGGTCAACGATCTGTGGAGAGATATGGGTGTGCTGGCAGTAGAGATGGAGGCGGCCGCCCTGTATATGAATGCGGCAAAGGCGAAGAAAAGGGCGCTCTGTATGCTGACAATTTCAGATCATCTTTACAGGGGTGAGGCGTTGAGCGCCGAAGACCGCCAGCTAGGTTTTGGAAAGATGATGGAAGTTGCTCTGGAATTGGCATAAAGGAGGTAATGTTATGGATGAGAGGAAGATTTTAGGACATGTGGATCATACGCTGCTGACTCAGACGGCAACGTGGGAGGAGATTCGTCAAATCTGTGATGATGCCATCGCTTATGGAACGGCGTCAGTGTGTATTCCGCCAAGCTATGTAAAGCAGGCGAAGGAGTATGTGGAGGATAAGATGGCAGTGTGTACAGTCATCGGATTTCCAAATGGGTATATGACCACAGCGGTGAAAGAATTTGAGACGAAAGATGCGCTGGCAAATGGAGCGGATGAGATTGATATGGTTATCAATATCGGCTGGGTGAAGGATGGGAAATTTGACAGCATTGAGGAGGAAATTCGTACCCTGAAAGCAGCCTGCGGGGACAAAATTTTGAAGGTTATCATTGAGACTTGTCTTCTGACGGAGGAGGAGAAGGTGAAGATGTGCCAGGCGGTAACCAACGCAGGTGCAGATTATATCAAGACTTCCACCGGGTTTTCCACAGCGGGAGCGACTTTTGAGGATATCAAATTGTTTTCGGAAAACATAGGACAGGGTGTGAAGATAAAAGCGGCAGGCGGTATTTCGTCCATGGATGATGCAGAAAAATTTTTAAATCTCGGAGCAGACCGCCTTGGCACAAGCCGAATCATTAAATTGGTAAAGAGCGAGCACGCAGAAGGTTATTGATAGTTGGGCACAGGAAAGAGCTCCTGGCAGAATGACAACAGCCCATAAGGAAACGTCACAAAACTTATGACTTATGCCAGGTAAACGGAAAAATAAAAAATGCTATGCAAAAGGTTCGCCGATTGCATAGCATCTTTTATTTTGTTAAGATATTAGCTTTCACTCTTTCAGCGTTCCAACAAAACGCGCAGCCATCACCACTGGTGATGATCTTAGGGGGGAGCGGCAGGATGACGCCGCAATGGTTCCGGCTGGAGAAAGAAGACCATGTGTTTTTCTGTACTTCTTAATAATAGTATGTAATAATATCGGTATTTTGCCAATAAGATAGATAAAAAGCAGTGAATCGAGCGCGCGGGCGCTCGATTTTTTGTGGAGGAAAACAAATATGGAAGAAAAGAACATCTACGGATATGTGAGATGCAGCAGCACAGATCAGAACGAGGACAGGCAGATGATCGCCCTGCGGGAAGCCTCCGTGCCTGAAAAAAATATTTTTATGGATAAGCAGTCAGGCAAGGATTTTGACCGCCCGAGCTACAAAAAGCTGGTACAGGGACTGAAAGCGGGGGATATCCTTTATATCCTCAGCATTGACAGGCTTGGGCGTAATTACGAGGAGATCCAAAACCAGTGGCGTATCCTCACCAAAGAGATAGGAATCGACATCTGTGTGCTGGATATGCCCCTGTTGGATACCCGGAACGGCAAAGACCTGATGGGGACTTTTATCGCAGACCTTGTATTACAGATTCTGTCTTTTGTGGCACAGAGCGAGCGTGAGAACATCAAAAAGCGGCAGGCGGAGGGGATTGCCGCCGCAAAAGCAAGGGGAGTGAGGTTTGGCAGGCCGGAAAAGGAAGCACCGGATGATTTCGGGAGAATTGTCAGGGCATGGGAGCAGAAGAAACTGCCTTTTTCGGATGTTCTGGAAAATTGCAATATGAGCGAGGCGACTTTTTACCGCAGGCTGCGGGAATATAGGCTGCTCCGGAACAAGTAAAAAGCGGGCTGATAAGGAAAATGCGGCTGTCAAAAGGTGTACTTTATTGTCAGTGCAGACAAGTCAAATGGGAAGGCTTATTTCTTAACAGTTCCTAAGATGATGTGAAATGAAAGAGAGAAAGAAATATGAACAATGTATATGGATATATCCGTGTCAGCAGTCGAGATCAGAACGAAGACAGACAGATGATTTCCCTGCAGAATTTAAAAATTCCAAAACAGAATATTTTTATGGATAAGCAATCGGGAAAAGATTTCGAAAGACCCTCCTACAAAAGAATGACCAAACGCATGAAAAATGGTGATCTTTTGTATATAAAAAGTATCGATCGGCTGGGGCGCAATTACAATGAAATCTTAAAACAATGGCAATTTTTGACAAGGGACAAGGGCATTGATATTGTAGTTTTGGACATGCCGCTCTTAGATACAAGACGCGGAAAAGATCTTCTTGGTACTTTTTTGAGCGATATTGTCCTGCAAGTTCTCTCCTTTGTAGCAGAAAACGAGCGCTCTAATATCAGGCAGAGACAAGCAGAGGGAATTGCAGCCGCTAAGGCAAGAGGTGTCCGATTCGGAAGACCACCCAAACCCTGCCCTGATAATTTCCAGACTTACTGCTTTTTATGGAAATCGGGACAGCTTACAGCCACTGCCGCCGCAAAAGCATGTGGCATGCCGGTTTCGACCTTCCGCTACCAGGTGCGTACTTTCCTTAAAAACAGCGAATATGTGTAAGGCAAAAGCCCCGCATTAAAATGCCAAGGCAATCTGGCTATTGCATTTTAGAAAATTATATGTTAAAGTAAATTTGATTTTGAAGAACTGACAAAAAAGTACACTTTTTGGTTGTCCGGCATAGTGATTGGTTCATGTCGGCATTTTTGCCGGAGCTGAATGGAGATATGAAGAAGGAAAAGTATGTGGTTGTAATTACGACCTGCAACCGGCTGGTCTTGTTGAGGGACTGTATTAGGTGCGCATCGTGCCAGACTATTTTACCAGAAAAGATTATTATCGTGGACAATGCGTCCGACGATGGGACCAGGGAGTATCTTGCATCCGGGTTGGCAGAAGAAGATTTTTATCTTGGAAAAGATCGGTATGAGATGGTTTGGTGTACGAAAAATCTTGGCGGAGCCGGGGGATTTCGGGAAGGGATGAGCCGGGCGACAGAGTTAAAGACAGACTGGGTGATACTGATTGATGATGACGCCATGCTGCAGCCAGATTATGTCATGCTGTTGCTGAGGGAGGCTGCGCGGGGATGGCAGGTGATGGCGGGAACGGTTCGGACAGGCGGAGCGATTGACAGTTTTCACAGGAGAAACATTACAAAACACGGTCTGTTTTTTAGGCCGGTGGGACTGCGGGCATATCGCCGCAAGTTTTTTTTCTGTGACGTGGCATCCTTTTGCGGTGTGATGATAGATACAAGACTGGTGGAACGTGCTGGATTGCCAGAGCAGGATTATTTCATCTACCACGATGATACAGAATATCTGCTTCGATTTCTCAAAATGGGTGTTCGAACGGCTGTGGTTACAGATGCGGTCCTGGATCACCAGACGAATGTCCGGAAGGAAAAGAGACCCAGACGCTACACATGGAAGGATTACTATGCAATTCGAAATCGACTCTGGTTTGTGAGCAAATATGGGACAAAAGTGGATGTATTGTGGAATCGGCTTGATATATGGGTTCGTGTCACTGTCAGGAACCGACTGTTTGGTCTGCTTAGAAGGGATGGGTATGACTGGAAGTTTGAGTGTGAGACAGGTAAGAGAGCGGTCAAGGATGCAAAAGAGCGGATAACCGGGGAGATGGGTTTTTGAAAGTTTGGAAATGGAATGATTTTACGGAAGCGATAGCGGGATATAATCCATACGATTATTCGACATATACACAACTCCTCTACGATTATAATAAAAAGACTTGTGTCAGAAAAATAAGGGCAGCAGGATACGCACTCTCCCGAATTTATCGGTTGGGTATGTACAGGAAGCGGAAGTATCCGTCCGGCAGAGAATCTGCACTCTGTAAAAGGAGTTCCGCGCAGGAGATCCTGCAGATGCTTAAGTCTTTTGATGTGGTTTCCTTTGATGTGTTTGACACTTTAATTCTGCGTAATCTTTTAAATCCGGCGGATGTCTTTTACCTGACCGGTATGAAGCTTGGCATTTCTGGATTTAAAGCGCTGAGGGAACGGGCCCAGCGGGAGGCGGTCCGCAGAAAGAAGGAGCAGGGGCAGGGCATAGAGGTTACACTTTCGGAAATTTATGAGGTGATCTGGGAGTGGCATGGTCTGGACAGGGAAACCGGGATGGACGCTGAGCTTTCAGTGGAGATGGCAGTTTGCAGGGACAATCCTTACTGGCATGATGTGTTTGACAGCCTACAGGCTGCTGGGAAGCAGATTGTTATAGTGACGGATATGTATTTGCCAGGAAAGGCGATCAGGGAACTACTGCTGCACTGTGGATATGAAATGGATCACGTGGAGGTGTTCGTGTCCTGTGAAGAGGGCACTGGCAAGAGGGAGGGAACTCTTTTTTGCCGCATGGGACAAAAAATGGGAAAGAATATAGAGTGCATTCATATAGGAGACAGCAGAGTCGCAGATGTCAGGGCGGCAAGACAGGCAGGATGGTCAGCTCTGTATTATAAGGACGTGCACACCGCAGGGAAATATTATCGGCATTTTAGTAAGAATATGATTGCCAGTTCTATCTGTGGAGGGATATTAAATGCAGAACTGCACAGTGGCAAAGTGGATATGACGGCGCTGGAGGAATTCGGCTTTTGCTATTATGGGCCCCTGGCTGTAGGGTACTGTGACTGGCTGGCGGAGCTGGCATTGGACAAGCAGATAGATAAATTTTTGTTTGTTTCAAGGGATGGATACTTACTGAGAGAGATTTGGGAGAGACATTTTGCCACGGTACCCAGCGAATATGTGATCACTTCGCGGCATGCGCTGACACAGATCAATGTGAGAGAAGGGCTGGAGTTGTTTTTACAGCAGAATATCATTCCGCAGGCCAGGAAGCATGAGTTATCGATGGGTGCGCTTCTGCGCAAACTGCAGTTGGAGGAGATGGCTTCCCTGCTGCAGGGGAGCGGATTGAGGGAGGATGCGGTTTTGTGCAGGCAGAATCTGCATGATTTTATTTCCTTTCTCTATCAGCAGAAGGATGAGATCTGTAGGATATATGGGGATTCCATTCTTGCGGCAGAGAGATACTTTCAGCAAATTGTTGGAGACTGCGGCAGGGTATGTGTTGTGGATGTGGGCTGGCTGGGAACAAGCTGCCTTGGCATACACGACTTTCTGAAAAGTCATATGGGATGGCGTGGAGACGTAATCGGTGCACAGATCGGTGTTGAATGCGGGGAACAAAATATGGAATTTCTCTCGCGAAGGAAAATTTATTCCTATGCCTTTGCGCCAGACCAGAACAGGGAGATTTACCGGGACCATGGATTTGGCCTGTGCAGCGTGGTGGATGAGATTGTCTTTTCTGCGCCGGAGCCTTGTCTGCGGCGCTACAGATTGGATAGGGAGGGAAATCCCTTCTTTGAATTTATGCAGGAGCCAGAGGAAAATTGCAAAATAGTAAAGGAAGTGCAGGGAGGGGTCAGAAAATATGCTGACCATTATTGCAGCCTGATGAAAGATCTGAAGCTTGCCATTTCTCTTCCCGCCGCCAGTGTATATAAACCGATTCTGGACGTTCTGCATAACCGCAGCTACATAATAACGCTTTTCGGAGAGTATGAAGTGCAGCGGGAGACGGCGTCTGATATGGATGACCGGAGGACGATTAAGGAAATATATGGATAAGAAAATCACAGATTTGTCGATACAGCGGTGTACCGTCACAAAAAGCAAAGGAGTAAGAGCCAATAAAATATGAATATCTTGATGATTGGTGAACTGTATAGATTTGGCGGGGCATCTGAAATGATGGAGAATTTGGCCAAAGGGTTGGAAGATGACGGATACGCGGTGACACGTCTGTATGGGTATAATTATGCAAAATATAGCACAGATGAAAGACATTTTGTATTGTTTGAAAATATATTATTGCGGCGGCTGCATAACAGACTGAGATACTGGTTAGAGAAATACAATCTGGGAAATCTATATGTATCTTGCTATATTCATCATTTAATCAGGAAGAACAAGATAGATTTGGTACATTTTCATGCAATGCAGGGCGGTTTTATAAGTCTACGGGATATCAAAAGGATTTGTAAAAAAATAGATGTGGTATGGACGATTCATGATACATGGCCTTTTACGGGAGGCTGCATGTACTATTGGGATTGTCTGGCATGGCAAAATGCTGCTTGTAAAAACTGTACAGAAGTCGACCTTAAAATGAGTTATAAAAATACCACGGTTAATTGGAAGAGAAAGAAAAAGGCATTACAGAAAAAAGGGATTTATTATGTGGCGCCCTCAAAGTGGATGTTTGAAAATTTAGGAAAATCTTTTCTGGGAGGGGAAAAGCTGACGCTGATTGAGAATGGTATTAACTTAGACGTCTTTAAACCGCTTGAGAATATAGATGCCCTAAAGTGCAAATATAAAGTGGAACTTAGCAAAAAGATATTAATGTTCAGCGCGGGGAGTGTCAAAAACAGGTATAAAGGATGGAATTATTTAAGGGATGCACTCACTCAGCTTGAAAGAAAAGAGGAGTTTGCATTATTGATTGTCGGAAAAGAGGCAGATAATATAGAATATTTGGGCATATCGATGATAAAAGCAGGATTTATTCAGGAGAAACAAATACTGAATGAATTGTACAATATAGCAGACATCTTTGTTTTGCCAAGCGTTCAGGATAATTTCCCGACAGTGACGTTGGAGGCACAGGCGGCAGGTACGCCGGTTTTAGCTTTTGCAGTCGGTGGAATTGAAGAACAGATTACACCGGAAACAGGCTGGACGGTGCATGAAATAAGTGCGGACAGTATAAAGAGCGAAATTGAGTTGATTTTTAAGGAGAATAATTGGGCTGAGACGGTAAGGGTGAAAGGGCAAATGGCAAGAAAACGGAGCGAAGAATTATACGGGGAAAAACGTATGACGGAAAGGTATGAAAAAATCTATGCCGAAGCAAAATCACATACATAGAATTGTCAATCTGTTAAAAGAGAACAGAAAAATATACTGCGAATTGATCATAAATGATTTTAAGTCCAGATATAATGGTTCTTTTCTGGGAATGATTTGGGGATTTATACAGCCAATTGTCACTATTTTAATTTACTGGCTGGTATTCCAGTATGGGCTCAAATCAGGGGAGAGACCTGACGGGGTTCCCTATGTTTTTTTTATGATTTCTGGAGCCGTGCCATGGTTCTTTTTCTCTGAGGCCTGGGGTGGAATTACCACGTCTTTTTTAGATTATTCCTATCTGGTAAAAAAGCTCAATTTTAAAGTTGGGTTATTGCCGCTTGTGAAACTGGGATCTGCTTGGATTGTCCATATCGTGTTTTTGGCATTCACTACAGTGGTACTGAACTTCAGTGGATATTATGCCAGCTGGTACTACTTGCAGACCGTTTATTATATGTTTGCCATCATAATTTTTGCGGCTCTGATTGGGCTGATCACTGCCTCATTGGCAGTCTATATCAGAGATGTCATACAGGTTGTAGGCATCATTATTCAGATTGGATTTTGGGCGACGCCTGTCTGCTGGGGAGGCGGTATCGGGCTTGGATTTTTAGAAACTGTTTTAAAGTGTAATCCCATGTATTATTGCGTAGAAGGGTATCGGAAAAGCTTAGTTTACAGGCAGGGGTTTTGGGAGGAACCGCTCTATGCTCTGTATTTTTGGGCTGTTATGGCAGCGCTGTCCGTTTTAGCAGCTTATATGTATAGAAAACTGCGGCCTAATTTTGCAGACGTCATGTGATAAGTGGAGGCATGTTGTGGATAGTGGCAGAGTGGTGATTGATGTAAATCATCTGACAAAAACATATTATTTATACGATAAACCGGGAGACAGAGTGAAGGAAATTTTTTCGCTGACACATAAAAAGTATGCCAGAGATTATGATGCGCTTTCGGATGTTACCTTCCAAGTCTGCAAGGGGGAAACACTGGGAATCATCGGCAAAAATGGAGCGGGAAAATCAACGCTGCTTAAGATGCTTACCGGTGTCACAACGCCTACTTCGGGGAACATAAGAATAGAAGGGACCGTTTCCGCATTATTGGAGCTGGGGACAGGATTTAATCCCGAGTATAACGGATATGAAAATATTTATTTAAATGGTTCCATGCGGGGATATTCGAGATCGGAAATGGCAAAAAAAGTTGATGAGATAGAAGCTTTTGCAGATATCGGGGATTATATCGGGCAGCCGATTAAAACCTATTCCAGCGGGATGCTGGCGAGACTGGCGTTTGCGGTAATGGTGTGTTTTAAGCCGGAAATTTTGATCGTGGACGAGGCGCTGTCCGTGGGTGATGTCTTTTTCCAGCAAAAATGCAATGCCTATATGAAAGAAGAAATGCAGGGCGTGACGAAACTGTTGGTGACTCATGACATGAATTCGATTGCAAATATGGCTGATCGTGTCATTCTGCTTGACCATGGAAAGATACTGCAGGAAGGTAAGCCTCTGGAGGTAATACAGAATTATTTAAAGATTATGCATACGGAAGTGTTTGCAGAAGATCACGGGAACTTGGCAGATCAGGAAATGGATCTGCAGAAATGTTTAGAAGATAAGCCTGAATGGGCAGATGAACACAACAGCGATGAAAATTCATGGATCGCGGTTGAAAAGAGTGAGGTGGGCGGCGCGGGAGATGTTGTGATTACAGGGTGTAAGTTAACGGTGAATGGAGAGCTGGCAGATGTGGTAAAGCCAGGGGATACAGTAGAGATGTATGCGAGGATAAACGCAAAGAAGAACATAGAAAATTTGATCATCGGATATATTTTTAAAGACAAATATGGAAACAGTATTGTTGGCGAAAACACATTGGGATCGGATATCAAATTGGATGGAATGAAGAAGGATAAGACATATATTTATAAAATTTGTATTTCATGGCCGGAGGTAAAAGAAGGGGATTATTTTGTGACATTGGGTGTTGGGGAGGGGACAGACCAGATGGTTCATACCATTCAGTGCTGGGCACACAATATTATACATGTCGAGGCATTGGCGCTTGTTCCCATGCATGGAATTGTCAATAACCGCATTCTCAGTATTGACCGGTTTGAATTTGAGACGCCGCAGGGCGGTATCATGGAGGTTTGGAATGGAAAAATGGAGCATATCGAGTCCGAGATATGAGTCTGATATTTTAAATGAATCATTGCGTGTTTCGCCGTGGCAGGGACATCGCAATTTTATATATGACTATTTTAAATATATAAAACCGAAAATGGCGATAGAACTTGGAACGCATTATGGATGTTCTTTTTTTGCGATGTGCCAGTCCATGAAAGATAATCATCTGGATTCTAAATTGTATGCAGTTGATACCTGGGAAGGCGATCCTCAGGCCGGATTTTACGGTGATGAAGTGTGGGATATTGTCACTGCCACAAAACAGAGATTCTTTGGCAGCCAAGATACAGTATTTTTAAAAATGCTTTTTAACGATGCTGTTAAAAAGTTTGCAGATGAAACATTCGATTTGATCCATATTGACGGGCTGCATACATATGAGGCAGTGTCCGAAGACTTTCATAATTGGCTTCCCAAACTAAAAAAGGACGGGGTCATACTGTTTCATGATGTAGACAGCGAGAAGAAATATGGAACAAATGTGTTCTGGGAGGAAATAAAGCAAAACTATTCCTGCTTTTTTGAGTTTTCCCACAGTTGGGGGCTGGGTATTTTGTTTCCAAAAGGAAATAAAATATACGACCTGCTTAGGGAAAACAATTTTGAAGATAAATTATGGGTATATCAATACAAAGCCCTGTATGAATATGAAGCGATAAAAACAAAAGATTTAACGCAGATGGCAGATGAACGATACGAGGCAATCATAGATCAAAACAGGATGATAGCGGAGAGAGATGCCAGTATCGCAGACCAGAAAGCGTTGATTGACGAGAAGGACAAAGGGATTCAGAATCAGGGCAAAATGATAGATGAGCGGGATACCGTGATCGCAAGCCAGAAAGCACTGATCGATGAGAAAGACGAGGGGATTCGGAATCAGGGCAAGATGATAGATGAGAGGGATGCTGTGATAGCAAGTCAGAAAGCACTGATCGACGAGAAAGACGAGGGGATTCGGAACCAGGGCAAAATGATAGATGAG
>DLAA01000090.1:0-5226 GCA_002493835.1 Lachnospiraceae bacterium UBA7060
TCTTCTGCGGTCTTTCCGTGACCCCCGTAAGCGTTGTTATCCATAACTGTGCCAGAAATGTCTAATGCGTAATCACCCGTACGCTCTGTCTTTGCCGTTCGGGTGTCTCGATATGCAGTTGTCGCCCTGTCTACATTTTGATTTACATTACTGTGGTCAAACGTGATCTTCATAAATAACCCTCATACAAAATGTAGTCAATCTCATATTATCGCAATTTCTTAAATATAACTAAGAAAAAGAGCGAATGTTCTCACATTCACCCTTTATTTCGGCATAGTTTGGCGGTTTCTTAACCTTTTAAAAAAAATTAGTCAGACACTTCATCCATTTTGCATCCTGATCTGCTCCTCTTTGATTGTCTCATATCGTATCAATCTATCACTGTTCAGATTTTCCCTGTTCATATCAACGCTGGTGATCTGATGATTATCGTAGGATGTATAATAGTAAATTCCCTTATCCACATTACAGCAGGAAGTGTAAATTGTATACTCACACTCGCCACCCTCCAACTCACAACAGCCCCGCTGCTGATCTACGGAATTAAGTATATGAAAAAACTGACTGACGCTTTCTTTCTCATTTTTTCCAGAACGGGAATTCATCTTGGTAAATGCTGCCCTGACAAATCTGGACTGTGAAGACAAATCTCCCGGCAGACCGATTGCTCCCATGCCCCGGCTGTAAGTTTCCAGCGTAAGCCCCGGTGCAAATGTATTTTTCGGCGGCTTTACAGACAATGCCATATAATTTCGAAGCGCCGCCATCTGCATATCAAAGGGGGGATTATTTGTCAGAACGCCCACAGGATTATCATATATCTTTAAGCCCGCTTCCACTGATTCTACCACAATGCATTCCTCTTTGTCTGAAAGAATCCAATGCAGCTGTGCAAGGGGCAGCTCACTGCTAAAAGGAATATTTGTTATGTTTATTTGAGACAAAAGCTTTCGCGCTTCCTTCACTGTAGCACATTGAAAGAGAATCCAGGGTATAAATTCAAACTGTGCAATATTGTCTTTCCCATTCTCTCTTCTCCGGTAAACTGCATTCCCGACGAAATTAAGTCCAGCCATTCCTACCCCTTTTTCATTTACGGCATCGTAATACAATGGATATCCCTTCGACACATGCGCCATACCGATCATAGCATAGTGAGAATTCCACGTTCCCATTTCCAAAAAAGTAAATGAATAGTTTCTGGGCATGATTGTCACTTCATCCCCATAAGAAAAATCATAATCCAAGGTACGTCCAAAGTAGAAATCCTTTGTTTTGTAAGTGGCGGCTGTACACATAGTACCTCTCCTTCCAGCGAACACGCTCTGCCCATCCAATTCTATAATTTCCTGTATATACAGGAACTCCACACCCATATCTTTATGAATGTGTGATCCTCTTTATTATATGTATAACTACTCAGAATGATGCAGACTTAATATTCGTTGTACTGGTACACGCAAAAATTTTGTGACGACAGACAGAAATCCATATATGTCAGTCAACGCCAAATAAATCAGAAAACCCATCAAGAACCCAAATGAATTTAACAGCACATCATCCAGCTGGCATGCACCAAGATGATATTTCAACTGCACCGCCTCAATGCCGATGCTGCAGGCCGCAGCGACAGGAGCCGCAATCAGAATATGGCGCATCGGTTTTCCCGCCATAGGCAGCAGAATCCCGAACGGAATAAACATAATGACGTTTGCAATGTAAAAAGCTTTCTGCTCATTGCTATCGAACCATCTGGATAGAAACACCCAGTCAATATGACCATACCGCAGCACCGGCGTGCGTGACAAAATGGTAAGCTGAAGCACACAGTAGCTGTATGTCACAAAGGTAAATAGCCATATGATACGGAGGACAAATCGAAATACAAACGTCATCGTAAGCTTTTTACGAAAAGCCGGACGCACGGACAGCTCCGCCAGCGCAACAGCAGAGCAAACCGCCAACGCCAACCTAAAAGCGTCTGGCAGATACATGCAAGTTTCTTTTATCTGAAAGATTACGAGTTTCAGTATGGTATCCATCTTTAGCTCCATTCTGATGCGATTTTGATCTAACCCTAACTTCTAAACAGATACTCTGGTTGATCCCATCTTTCACTGTATCTGTTTTCTGTATATTCGAGTAAAGATTCTTTCCTCCGTTTTGAAATAAAATATGAAATTTTCAAGATACATAATCTATAGTTTTTAACTCTTATTATATACACGTATTAAGGTCTATTTTCTAACACAAAACTACCTTCTATGTTTAAATCACATTGGTGTATTTTTTTCTTCGTTTTACTACCATAATCACTAAAATAGTAATAAAAAGGACATAACGAATCATATGATATGGATAAATTAGTGCACTAAATATTGCTAGCCCGGCTACTAATATACACATCTGCCCTATTTTTTTACCATCAAAAATAGTAATTCCATCCATATCATTTCTACATATTCTTTTCATATATGTATAATGAACTGCTGCAAATAAAATATAGCATGCCAATGTTGTATACCCTGCTGCCAAATATCCAAATCTTTGTATACAAATATAGTTCAAACCAACATTGGCAACCGCTGCCCCAACTGATGCAGCGGCAATAAATGTTGTTTTCAACGAATACTGTTCAAGAGGTGAAATTACATTAAATATCAACATAAAAAACATGCTGCAAGCAACCGGGGGAATCACATAAACCCCTTCGTAATACTCAGGAGGAGCCATAATTGTTAAAACTTCTGGCGCAAACCAAACCATTATCCATAAAAGCACCATATAATACGACAAAATTGCATTTACAACCATACTAATTTTATTATAATTTTTTGCTTTTATTCTCTGTAATAGCCACGGACTATAAGACGCATGCAGTGCGCTATTTAAAATATTAATTACATTAGCAGTACTGTATGCAACCGAATAAATACCTGCCTGACTAGAACCACACATATTTTTTATCATAATTCTATCTAACTGTCCTAAAACAACCGTTGATAGGAAATGCGGTATCATGGGAAGATTATATTTAAATGCAAATTTCCAGTATGCTTTATTAAATAATTTTTTAGATTTGCCAACAAAATCAATACAACAAATTCCACCTATTATTACTGTACTTATTCCGATTCCTAATACTTTTGCATATGCTTTATCTTTCATCAGAACTACTAGTACAATTGACAGCACTGTGGAAAACATTGCATACGTTATCGTCACACAAACCATTTTCTTGTAATGGTACTCAAAACGTTTTCTTAATGACCACATAGTCATTATAGTATTAAAAACACAATGTATAAGCATTAAAAAAATATATTTTTCTTCTAACTGTATTATAGGTTTTAAGCAATCATAAATCTGCTCCAAAATGATTGAACAAAAAGCAGCACATGTAAGCAACAGACCTAACGTAGCAGACTGATA
This sequence comes from Lachnospiraceae bacterium UBA7060, assembly GCA_002493835.1. GTDB lineage: Bacteria > Bacillota > Clostridia > Lachnospirales > Lachnospiraceae > UBA3282. The sequence continues at coordinate 3,436 of DLAA01000090.1, forward strand.
ATTATCTTTATCATCAGAAAATTTTACTAATCCCACGTTTTGTACACTATACGATAATCCCAATGTTACAAAAATAGAAATTATACTTTCCCATGAATTAAATATACTTATCATGCCATAATCTTCCGTCGAAAGTATCCTTGTAAAAATGGGCGTCGTAAAAAACAAAAGTCCTTTTTGGAGTAATGAACAAAAAAAGAACCATGCGGATACTTTTAATGGACGAGAAAGCTGCTTATATATATTCAAAAACTTATCTATACGTTGTTCCATTTTTTGCACACTCCGCATGACAAACTATTTAAATTTAACCATTCCCTTAACGCATAATTTTAGAATATATCCTTAATATCCGGTCATATATACAAAATATTTCTCTAAACAATTCCTTTTTAATATTTCGATTGATTTTCAATGCTCCATCACAAATATTTGTCATGTTCAAAAAAACCGCCTTATCCAAAGGATAATCAACATAAAAATGATTCTTATCCATATACGCTTTAAGTACATAGAGAAGTTCTGTCTTATCTCTTTTTTTGCCGCCAAACATGATATTAAGTTTTTTATAATATAAGAAAGATAATTTGGGCTTTTGAATAAGTGCATGATACAATAAGGAAAACATATAATCATCAGAATTCAAAACATAAAATCCTTTCCCACTTAAAATCCTGTTTTTAAGAATTTCCTCTTCCCACCTGCGACAATAGTATCCATCTCCTACATATCGAATATCTACTCTAATTTTCTGAGCACCTATATTAATATAATAGTTGCCTCTATTGTGAGCATGATATAAAGGAATTGCCCCAACCGCATTAATAAAATCTGCTTTATCTCTACATAAAATATCTATATCATCCTGATTATTCAATAAATTCGTGAGCGAATATTCTTCCCAGTTTCTCAAAATAACATATTCCACTTTGTGGTTAATATAATCAAAAAGCTCATCAAAACTACTCCAGCTCATTGGTATCTCCTGATATAATAAAATACTTTTATGAATAAGAAACCATCATATATTCCCACTAAGTTAACAATGTACCAAAACGTTGATCCATTTGTAATCTATTTCTAATAATTTTTAGCGTATTTTCAATTGAATTTAATCCCGTATTTATAACGACATTCTCCTCCTTCATATAATATCTATCTAATTCTCCCTTAATCTTTTTTAGAGCTTCTACTTGTTCATCAGACTCAATATCGTCTTTACGAGATAATGATATCTCAACGTCACAAGTCAAATAAAATGTCACCGTAGGATGATAAAATCTATTTCCCAAAAATAATTTATATATTCCCACTACAATTCTTCTTTTCCATTTCATCTCATCTCTAAGTGAAATAATCAATTCATCCACATATCTATCGAATATTACAACTTTTTTTAATCCATTGTGCTTGTAAATACGATAATAATATTCCACGATAACTGCGATTGGCCTGACAAGTCTTATCATTTTTAAAGGATGCTCTGCAAAAAATTTAGCAATTCCGGTCTCCCAATTTTTTTGCCCCATATACTGCACGACACTAACTTCTTTTCCAAACATCTCAGCAACTAATCTCACTATTGTGCTTTTACCGGTACCGTCTGCTCCAACAACGCATATAGAATTATACTTTATCACCATGCTCCTCCACATAATTACAAAACATACTAAAATGTTCTATCTCAGCTTTTAACATTCTCTTCTTTTGATACTTAGCGCTTTTTAATAACATAACGCAGGTAAATCTTAATCGTGCCAACAAAAAAATATATAAATAATCTAGATGGTT